>JBGSJD010000569.1:0-9323 GCA_041742195.1 Hyphomicrobiaceae bacterium | reverse complement strand
GCTCGCAGCATCGCCCGGCGTCGCGGCGAGGACACTGGCGAGGCGAACCTCGACACCATCGTCCAGGATGACCGAATGGCCGTCGGGGACGCGAGCTACGGCACGGCTGGGTCCCGCCTCGACCTGGCATGGCAGCAGGCTTCCGGCGACGGGTGCCGGTGCCCCCTCGCCAAAGGCCGGCACAGCGACGAGGAACTGCACAGCGACCAGACCGGGCAGAACCGCACGCGGCACGACCCCACCGCCGCGTCGGCCCTGCGCCACATCCTCGCAGATCGCCCAGATCCCCATGATGTCGAACCCGTCCCCCCCCATGCCTGCGCATGAAGCTAGCATGCCCCGGCGGCCGTCTGGCAGCCGGCGGATGGTCCGCCCGCGACGGCCTCGGCCGAAATCATCGCCATCCGCGGCCCACTTGCGTCCGTCGTCACCTTTGGTGTATGGCATGCCACATACCACGCCGCCACCGATCGAGCGGCCGAGTGACAACGGGCCCCCACCCATGCAGATGCCGAGGACCAGTCTCGAGATCGCGCCGATCGCCGAGACGGTCAGCCTCAAGGCCCGCGCTCACGCGGCGCTGAAGTCTGCAATCATGAACATGAACATCTACGCGCCCGACGCCGAGCTCCGCCTCGACGAGCGCGATCTCTCGCTTCGCTTCGGCATTTCCCGGACGCCGTTGCGCGAGGCGCTCGCCCAGCTCGAGCAGGAAGGTCTCGTTCGCATCGCGCCCCGGCGCGGCATCTTCATCGTGAGGAAGACCAAGGCCGAGATCCTCGACATGATCACGGTCTGGGCGGCGCTCGAAAGCATGGCCGCCCGCCTCGCGGCATCGACCGCTGGCCCTGACGGGATCGCGGGCCTCAACGCCCTCGTCGACGACTTTTCGACCGACGCGGTCGCGACCCGCATGGGCGAATACTCCGACGCCAACATCCGCTTCCATCAGTCGATCATCGGCCTCGGCCGCAATCCGCTGATCGCCGACATCACGGACGGACTGTTTCTCCACGTCCGCGCCATTCGCCAACGCACCATCTTCGAGGACGACCGCGCCCGCCGCTCGATCGCCGACCACAAGGCGATCGTCGCGGCCCTTGGCGCCCGCGATGCCGATCTCGCCGAGCGCCTCGTGCGCGAGCACACTTTGAAACTGCGCGATCACGTCGCGCGCAATGTGAACCTCGATTGATCGCGCCTGACAGCGCGGTCGATCGGAGACAACGACAGAGCCCCAAAGGGCAACAGGGAGTGAAACAGTCATGTCGACGGACGCAACCGAAGAGACCCTGACCGACGGCTTCAATCTCGTCATCGATGCGCTGAAGTTGAACGGCATCTCGACCATCTACGGCGTTCCGGGCATTCCCATCACCGATCTGGGTCGCCTCGCCCAGGCCAAGGGCATGCGCGTCATCTCCTTCCGGCACGAGCAGAACGCCGGTCACGCCGCAGCCATCGCGGGCTATCTCACGCAGAAGCCGGGCGTATGTCTCACGGTCTCCGCTCCGGGCTTCCTCAACGGCCTCACCGCACTCGCCAACGCCACGACGAACTGCTTCCCGATGATCCTAATCAGCGGCTCGTCCGAGCGCGAGATCGTCGACCTGCAGCAGGGCGACTACGAGGAGATGGACCAGCTCGCCGTCGCCAAGACCATGTGCAAGGCGGCGTTCCGCGTGCTCCACGCCCAGGACATCGGCATTGGCATCGCGCGCGCTATCCGCGCGGCGGTCTCCGGGCGTCCGGGCGGCGTCTACCTCGACCTCCCCGCGAAGCTGTTCGCCCAGACCATCAGTGCCGCCGAAGGCGCGCGCTCGCTGGTCAAGGTGATCGATCCCGCGCCGCGCCAGATCCCGGCACCCGAGGCCGTTGCCCGTGCGCTCGATCTCCTGAAGAGCGCCGAGCGGCCGCTCATCATCCTCGGCAAGGGCGCCGCCTATGCCCAGGCCGACGACGCCATCCGCGCGCTGGTCGAGACGAGCGGCATCCCGTACCTGCCGATGAGCATGGCGAAGGGCCTGTTGCCCGACACCCATCCCCAGTCGGCCGGCGCCGCCCGCTCGATGGTCTTGAAGGACGCCGACGTCGTGATGCTGATCGGCGCCCGCCTCAACTGGCTCCTGTCGCACGGCAAGGGCAAGACCTGGGGCGCCCCCGGCACGCAGAAGTTCATCCAGATCGACATTCAGCCGACCGAGATGGACAGCAACGTCGAGATCCGCGCGCCGCTCGTCGCGGATATCGGCTCGTGCGTCGCGGCGCTTCTCGATGGCATGGGCAAGGATTGGAAGGCGCCACCGGAGGCCTGGACCTCGGCCGTGAACGCCCGCCGCGACGCCAACCTCGCCAAGATGGCGCCGCAGCTCATGAGCAACGCCAATCCCATGAACTTCCACGGCGCGCTCGGCGCGCTGCGCCAGGTCGTGAAGGAGCGGCCCGACATCATCCTCGTCAACGAAGGCGCCAACACGCTCGATTTCGCGCGCAGCATCATCGATATGTACCAGCCGAGGAAGCGCCTCGACGTTGGCACGTGGGGCGTCATGGGCATCGGCATGGGCTACGCCGTGGCCGCCGCCATCGAGACCGGCAAGCCCGTGCTCGCGATCGAGGGCGACAGCGCCTTCGGCTTCTCCGGCATGGAGATCGAGACCATCTGCCGGTACAACCTGCCGGTCTGCGTCGTCGTCTTCAACAACAACGGCATCTACCGCGGCACGGACGTCAATCCGGGCGGCGGCCCCGACGTGGCAACCACAGTGTTCGTCAAGAATGCGCACTACGAGATGCTGGCGCAGGCCTTCGGCGGCAACGGTGTCCATGTGCGCACGCCCTACGAGCTGACGCGGGCTGTCAACGAGGCGCTCGACACCGGCCGGCCGACGCTCATCAACGCCACCATCGACGAGCGCGCCGGTACCGAGAGCGGCCGTATCGCCAATCTCAATCCGCAAAGCGCCCTGTCGAAGAAGAAGTGATCGGCCCGGCCGGCGGCAACGCCGGCCTCCCTCATCGTGTCAGCCAGGAAAAGGCACCCTCATGTCCGAAGCCCTGAAAGGCGTCCGCATTCTCGATTTCACGCATGTCCAGTCCGGACCGACGTGCACGCAGCTTCTGGCCTGGTTCGGCGCCGACGTGATCAAGGTGGAGCGCCCCGGAACCGGCGACATCACGCGCGGCCAGCTCCAGGATATCCCGAACGTGGACAGCCTCTATTTCACGATGCTGAACCACAACAAGCGCTCGATCACGCTCGACACGAAGAACAAGACCGGGATGGAGATCCTCGAGCGCCTCGTCAGGACGTGCGACGTGCTCGTCGAGAACTTCGCTCCCGGCGCCATGGACCGCATGGGACTCACGTGGGAGCGCATCCACGAACTCAACCCGCGCATGATCTATGCGTCCATCAAGGGTTTCGGTCCCGGCCCCTACGAGGACTGCAAGGTCTACGAAAACATCGCCCAGTGCACCGGCGGATCGGCGTCGACGACGGGCTTCCGCGATGGCTTGCCCCTCGTGACGGGCGCCCAGATCGGCGATAGCGGCACCGGCCTTCACTTGGCGCTCGGCATCGTCACGGCGCTCTATCACCGGACCCACTCGGGGAAGGGCCAGCGCGTCACCTGCGCCATGCAGGACGGTGTCCTGAACCTCGCCCGTGTGAAGCTGCGCGACCAGCAGCGTCTCGCCCACGGCCCGCTCACCGAATACAGCCAGTTCGGCGAGGGCATTCCCTTCGGCGATGCGGTGCCCCGCGCTGGGAACGACTCGGGTGGCGGCCAGCCGGGCCGCATTCTGAAATGCAAGGGCTGGGAAACCGACCCCAACGCCTACATCTATTTCATCACCCAGGCCCCCGTCTGGGAGAAGATCTGCGACGTCATCGGCGAGCCCGGCTGGAAGACCGATCCCGGCTACGCGACGCCCAAGGCCCGTCTGCCGCGCCTCAACGAGATCTTCGCGCGCATCGAGCAGTGGACGATGTCGATGACGAAGTTCGAGGCCATGGAGATCCTGAACAAGGACGACATTCCCTGCGGCCCGATCCTGTCCATGAAGGAACTCGCCGAGGACGCCTCGCTGAAAGCCACGGGCACCATCGTCGAGGTGCCCCACCCGAAGCGCGGGACCTATCTTTCCGTCGGCAATCCGATCAAGCTATCGGCGAGCCCGGCCAAGGTCGAGCGCTCGCCGCTCCTCGGCGAGCACACCGACGAGATCCTCACGGGCGTTCTCGGCTATTCCGAGGCCGAGCTCGCCGCCATCAAGTCGTCGGGCGCCACCGAGCCGAAAGGCAAGTAGTCCGGCGGGCCTGGAGTGGGGGGCACTTGCATCCCCTCTCCCCATGCTCTTCACTTGCGCGGAAAGCGGGCAGGGATGACGGCCGGCCAGAAGGCCCGGGCCGCTGGCGTCCCGTCCGTCGCGCTGTTTCATCGAAGCTGTTCCCCACCGCTGTAACGGCGCGACGGGGAGAGGGAGACCGAAAGCCATGCGAATTGTCGTTCACGGCCAGGATGCGTTCGGCAAGGCCGTCCTCGAGAAGCTGCTGGAGCGCGGCGAGAATGTCGTCGCCGTGTGCTGCGCGCCGGACAAGGCGGGCCGCGCCGAGGACCCGCTGAAGGCCTTCGCCCGCGAGAAGGGTCTGCCGCTCCACCAGCCGACGAGCTGGAAGACGCCGGAAGCGCTGACACTCATGCAGAGCTTCGACGCCGACGTCTGCCTGATGGCCTACGTGCTGCTCTTCATTCCCCAGCCTGTGCTCGACGCCCCACGCCTCGGCACGTTCCAGTACCACCCCTCGCTGCTGCCGGCGCACCGCGGCCCGTCGTCGATCAACTGGCCGATCGCCATGGGCAAGACGCGCACCGGCCTCACCATCTTCTGGCCCAACGAGGGTCTCGACGAAGGCCCGGTCCTCTTGCAGAAGTCGGTCGAGATCGGCCCCGACGACACGCTCGGCGACGTCTACTTCAAGAAGCTCTTCCCGATGGGCGTCGACGCCATGATGGAGAGCCTCGACCTCGTGAAGGCCGGCGTCCTCCTGAAGCACGACCAGCGCCTGGGCGATGGCTCCTACGAAAGCTGGTTCAAGAAGGACTTCGCCGCCGTCGACTGGTCGAAGTCCGCTGCCGAGGTACACAATCTCGTTCGTGCAGCCGATCCGGCGCCCGGAGCCTGGGGCATGATCGCCGGCGCCAAGCTCGACCTCTTCGAGCCGCAGAAGGTCGACGGCGCCACCGGCGCGCCGGGCACCATTCTCTCCATCGACGACGCGGGTATGGTGGTGGCGGCGGCACAGGGCGGCGTGAGGATAAGGCGTGTGCGCGTCCCCGGCGGCAAGAAGGTCGCGCCCGCCGAGTGGGCGACATCGGCCGGCATCGCCGCTGGCGCCGTGTTCGAAGCCCCGCCAGCCAAGCCGGCGTGAGCCTGTCGCGAGGCATGTGATGCCCGGACGTCGGCGCTCAGCGCGCCTGTCCGGCCATCATCGCGAGACCGTCGACATTGAACCTTTGCTCACGTAACCGAGGGAGCGCCAAATGGCCGTGAAGTCCGACATCGAGATCGCGCGCGAGGCACGCAAGAAGCCGATCCAGGAGATCGGCGCCCGGCTCTCCATTCCCTCGGACCACCTGCTGCCGTTCGGCCACGACAAGGCGAAGGTCTCGGCCGAGTTCCTGAAGTCGCTGGAAGGCCGCCCCGACGGCAAGCTGATCCTCGTCACGGCCATCAATCCGACGCCGGCCGGCGAAGGCAAGACAACGACCACCGTCGGGCTTGGCGACGGCCTCAATCACATCGGCAAGAAGGCTGCGATCTGTCTGCGCGAGCCGTCCCTCGGCCCCTGCTTCGGCGTCAAGGGCGGAGCAGCCGGCGGCGGCTATTCGCAGGTCGTGCCGATGGAGGACATCAACCTCCACTTCACCGGCGATTTCCACGCCATCACCTCGGCCCACAACCTGTTGTCGGCCTTGATCGACAACCACATCTACTGGGGCAACGAGCAGGGTATCGACAGTCGCCGCGTCGTGTGGCGCCGCGTCATGGACATGAACGATCGGGCGCTGCGCGAGATCGTCGTGTCGCTCGGCGGCGTCGCCAATGGCTATCCGCGCGAGGCTGGCTTCGACATCACGGTCGCCTCCGAGGTGATGGCGATCCTCTGCCTCGCCACCGACGTGAAGGACCTCGAGCGCCGGCTCGGCGACATCATCATCGCCTATCGTCGCGACCGCTCGCCGGTGTTCTGCCGCGACATCAAGGCCGACGGCGCCATGACGGTGCTGCTCGCCCAGGCCGTGCAGCCGAACCTCGTCCAGACGCTCGAGAACAACCCGGCCTTCATTCATGGCGGCCCGTTCGCCAACATCGCCCACGGCTGCAACTCCGTGATCGCCACCAAAGCCGCCCTGAAGCTCGCCGACTACGTCGTGACCGAAGCCGGCTTCGGTGCCGACCTCGGCGCCGAGAAGTTCTTCGACATCAAGTGCCGCAAGGCCGGCCTGAAACCCGACGTCGCGGTGATCGTGGCGACGGTGCGCGCCATGAAGATGAATGGCGGCGTCAAGAAAGAGGACCTCGGCAAGGAGAACGTCGAGGCAGTGAAAAAGGGCCTCGCCAACCTCGGCCGCCACATCGAGAACGTGAAGTCGTTCGGCGTTCCCGCCGTCGTGGGCATCAACCACTTCATCACCGACACTGACGCCGAGGTCGCGGCCGTCATGGAGTACGTCGCGGCGCAGGGCTCCGAAGGCTTCGTCAACCGGCACTGGGCCGAGGGCGGCAAGGGCATCGCGCCCATGGCGAAACGTGTCGCCGAGATCGCGGATGGCGGCACGTCGCGCTTCGCCCCGATCTACCCCGACGACATGGGCCTGCTGCAGAAGATCGAGACGATCGCGAAGCGCATCTATCGCGCCGATGGCATCGTGGCCGAGAAGGCGATCCGCGATCAGCTCGAGCAGTGGGAGAAGATGGGCTACGGCAAGCTGCCAGTCTGCATCGCCAAGACGCAGTATTCATTCACGACCGATCCGAACCAGCGCGGCGCGCCGACGGGCTTCACCATCCCCGTCCGCGAGGTGCGTCTCGCGGCCGGTGCTGGCTTCATCGTCGCCATCTGCGGTGAGATCATGACCATGCCCGGGCTGCCGAAGGTGCCGTCGTCCGAGCACATCCGCTTCAACGAGAAGGGCCAGATCGACGGTCTGTTCTGAGCATAGGAAGCCGGTCGGCGCCGCGGCGTCACAAACGGAGTGCAGCAGTCATGGCCAGTCCCGAGGTTCCCATCGACGTCGATCCCCGGACGGGGATCTGGTCGACCGATGGCCTGCCGATGATCTACATGCCGCGGCACTTCTTCGTGAACTACTACAGCGCCATGGAGACGGCGCTGGGCGCCGACCGGCACAACGCCCTGCTCTATGCGGCGAGCCACAAGTCGGCGCATCAGTGGGCCGAGGCCGAGTCCCGCACGCACGGCCTGCGCGACATCGCCGTATTCCGGCATTACCTGCAGCGCCTCTCGCAGCGCGGCTGGGGACTGTTCACGATCGAGGACATCGACCTCGCGGCGCCGTCGGCCCGAGTCCGCGTCGACCACTCGGCTTATGCTCTGCAGCGTGGAAAGACGGGACGCCGCGAGTGCGCGATGTTCGCGGGCTCGCTCGCCGGTTGCCTCGAGTGGGCCGCGGCGGATGCCGGTAAGCCCGGTCAGGTGACCGCCCGCGAGACGCAGTGCATGTCCGAGGGGCATGACCACTGCCTGTTCGTCGTCGACTGATCGGCAGCCCGTAAAAGGCGCCGGCTTCGTATCGCGGCCTGCGATTGTCGGTCGTGTCCACAATGCCACGCACATCGGGTTGCGTGACGTTGTGGCGCATTCGATTCGGCTGTATGACAGCGGTCGAGTTTCGAAATTGTTGGCGAACTGTAACACGCCTCCAATATCGTCATCCGGAATCGTTTGGGGGAGAACATGCTCCAACTAGACCGGTCACGGCGCGCGGTGGAGCAGGCACGGTTTGCTGTCGTCGTGGCTGCGACTGATGCCGACGTGAGGGAAGCGCAGCGCCTCCGTTGGGAAGTGTTCGTCGAGGAGCAGGGCGCGCGGCCGGAACCGGGCGCGCCGGGCATCGAGGCGGATCGCTACGACCCCTATTGCCGGCATCTTCTGGTGCGCGATCTGTCGAACGGACTCGTCGTCGGCACGTATCGCGTGCTGACGGCAGATCAGGCGCGCCGAACGGGCGGTTTCTACACCGAGCAGGAGTTCGATCTCGGCAATCTGGCGAGCGAGCGCAGCCGCCTCGTCGAGATCGGCCGCTCGTGCGTCCATCGCGACTATCGCAGCGGCGGTGTCATTTCATTGTTGTGGGCCGGTCTTGCTGGCCTCATCCTGGGCACCGAGGCGCGCTTCGTGATCGGCTGCGCGTCGATCTCGATGAGTGACGGCGGTCGCGAGGCGGCCAGTGTCTATCGCAAGATCTCGGGCACCAATCTCTGCGATCCAGCCTATCGGATGGTGCCGCGCAATCCGCTGGATCTCGCCGCGCTCGAGGCGGATCTCACGGTGAAGCCGCCGCCGCTGATCAAGGGCTATCTGCGCGCCGGCGCCGAGATCGCGGGGCCACCCGCCGTCGACCCCGATTTCGGCACCGCCGACCTGCCGATCATCCTGACCCTCGACCGGCTGGCGCCCCGCTACGCGCGGCACTTCGTCGGCGCCTGACCTCCGCCATGCCATCAACCCCGCGCCGTATCTTCGGCATGATGCGCGTCGTCGTCCACTTGACGCGCGGCGCCACCAAGATGCTGGTCCTGTTCCCCTTGATCGGACGCGAGCGCCAGCGCCGCGAGATCAAGCGCTGGGCCGACGGCGTGCTCGACATCTTCGGCCTCGAGCTGGTGGTCGAAGGCACGCCGCCGACGCCCGCGACCGGCGCCCGTCTCCTTGCCGGCAACCATGTCTCGTGGGTCGATATATACGCCTACCTCAGTGTCACCGAGGTGACGTTCGTCGCCAAGTCCGAGGTGCGCGCCTGGCCGTTGATCGGCTGGCTCGCGTCGCGCATCGGCACGATCTTCGTCGAGCGCGAGCGTCCGCGTGATGCGGTTCGTGTCGGAAACGAGGTGCGGGCAGCGCTCGCCGACGGCACCGTGATCTGCGTGTTCCCCGAAGGCACGACGACCGACGGCACGGCGGTGTTGCCCTTCTCGTCCGTCCTGCTGAGCCCCGCCATCGACGCCCGGGCGCCCGTACAACCGGTCTCGATCGCCTATCACGCCCCGGACGGTACCCGCTGCGATCGCGCCCC
>JBGSJD010000568.1:0-2092 GCA_041742195.1 Hyphomicrobiaceae bacterium | reverse complement strand
CTGGCGGCGGTCGGCGTCGCGAGGGGAGGGACGCGGGCATGAGCGCTGGAACGAGCGCCACCGGCGTCCTCGCACCCGTGCGGATGGGGCGGCTCGAACTCAAGAACCGGGTGCTGCGATCGAGCATCTCGGGCCGGTTCGACCTGGAGGACGGCACACCGACCGAGACACGCCTCAACTGGGAGCGGATGTTCGCCGTGGGCGGGGTCGGGGCCATCATCACGTCCTATGTCCCCGTCCTCATGAGCGGGCGGATCATCGCCGGCTACGCGACGATCCACGAGGACCGACTCATCGCGCCGTGGGCCGGGATCGCGGACGCCGTGCACGCCCATGGCGCGCGGCTCATCATGCAGCTCTCGCACAGCGGGCGGCAGATGGACGTGCCGGGCATCCAGAACATTCACCAGTCGACGCTCAGTTCGACGAACCGGGCCGAGAGCCTGCATGGTTTTCCGACGAGGGCCATGACCCTCGGCGAAATCGAGCACATGGTGCATGCGTTCGGCCGGGCGGCATGGCGGGCGCGCGAGGCCGGCATGGACGGCGTGGAGCTACATGCCGCGAATGGCTATCTTTTCTCGCAATTCCTGTCGTCAGGGATCAACGACCGGCGCGACCGCTATGGCGGCTCGCTCTTCAACCGGGCGCGGTTTCTTCTCGACGTGATACAGGCGATCCGCGCCGAAGTCGGCCCCGATTTCCACCTGCAGGTGAAGCTGTCGGCCATCGACCTCAACAACGTCATCCTGTCCGAGCGCCCGGGCAACACGCTCGACGAGACGATCACGGTGGCGCGCTGGGCCGAAACGGCAGGCGTCGACGCGTTCCATGTCTCTATCGGTTCGCTCTTTCCGCATCCGCTCAATCCGCCGGGCGCATTCGCCTTCAACACAATCGCCACGACGTACGATGCGATGCTGTCGAGCGGCGAGCACACGTTCCGGAACTACCTGCTGTTTCGCTACCCGACGCTCCGGCCCGTGTTCGCCATGCTGTGGAACCGGATGAAGGTGGGGCGCGACGTGGAGGGGGTGAGTGTCGACGAGGCGCTCGCCATCAAGCGGGCGGTCAAGGTCCCGGTGATCTCGACGGGCGGGTGGCAGACGCGCAGCCTGATCGACCGGCACATCGCGGAGGGCGCATTCGATGCCGTCGCGATCGCGCGTGGGCTCATTGCCAATCCGGACCTTGTCCGGCACTGGGAGGCGGGGCTCGATGTGCCGCCACGGCCCTGTACGCATTGCAACAAGTGTCTGCTCAATGCGCCGAAGAACCCGCTCGGCTGCTACGAGCCGGCGCGCTTCGACGGCAATCCCGAAGCGATGATCGAGAGCATCCTCGCCGTCTACCGGTCCGCGCCTGAACCGGTTGGCGCCCCATGAGCGATCCGTCGGTCGAGGCCTGGAAAAACACGCTTGGCGTGCCGCCCGAAGTGGCGATCACGGAGGTGCAGCGGCGGCAGGCGCGCTCGCGTGGCCGCTGGGAGCACGGCCGGTTCCTGCTGTTCGTCACGTCGCTGTTGCTCGGGGCGACGTTCCTCGCGGTCGTCGGATATATGGCCGTCTGGATGTTCGTCTGGCAGGGCGGGCGGTCGCTTCCCGACATCGAGGCGCACTTCAAGCACGGCTCGATCGGCGCCGAACTCGAGAGCGGCATGCCGCTGCGTATTCTGCGGGTGCTGCCCAAGGTGTTTCCGGAGCACTTCGGGACCGCCGGGGACTGGAGCCATTTCGGGCTGATCCTGGAAGGCCAGACGGATGGCGAGGGGCGGGCACGCTACGACGTCTACCAGGATGGGGCGGTGGTGCCGGCGAGCCTCGATCCACGGCTTTCGCGGGGGTTGCCGATCGGGTTCGCCAGCGGCTGGCGTCGGGGCATCGAGGTCGGCTGGTTCAACTGCGCCGTCTGCCACACGGGCGTCGTCATTCCGCCCGGGGGGACGCGACCGCGGATAGTGCCGGGAATGCCCGCGAACACGGTCAATCTCGAGCGGCTGTTCCTCGCGCTGTTCGAGATGGCGGTCGACAAGCGCTTCACGCTCGAGGCGTTCGAGGCCGCTCATGCGCCGGGCGAGCGGCTTGGCGGCGGC
>JBGSJD010000567.1:0-4473 GCA_041742195.1 Hyphomicrobiaceae bacterium | reverse complement strand
GCCGCAACTCGCGCAGGCCCCGGTCTGGCCGGGCGGCAAGCCGGGAGCGTGATCGAGAATATCGGCCAGCGGCGCGCCGCGAAAGCCGCGGCGCCCCTCGTTTGGACGTCGGATCAGCCGAAGCGCGACCTGGACATCTCGAGAACGTCCTCGTAGGTGCGCAGGCCCGTGGTGGGGGCGCTGACAAGGACCGCCATGTTGCCCGGCTTGTGCTGGTTCTTCAGCATCGTCATGTGGGCCTTCGGGATCTGGTCCCAGCCGAAGACTTCGGACATGCACGGATCGATGCGGCGATCGACGACCAGCTTGTTGGCGGCGGAGGCCTGCTTCAGGTTGGCGAAGTGCGAGCCCTGCACGCGCTTCTGGTGCATCCAGAGATAGCGCGCGTCCATCGTGAGATTGTAGCCGGTGGTGCCGGCGCAGATCACGACCATGCCGCCGCGCTTCACGACCTGCACGGAGACGGGAAACGTCGATTCGCCGGGATGCTCGAAAACGATGTCCGGGTTGACGCCCTTGCCCGCGATGTCCCAGATCGCCTTGCCGAACTTGCGCATCTCGCCAAGCCACGTCTGGTATTCGGGCGAGCCGACCTTCGGCAATTGACTCCAGCAGTTGAACTTCTTGCGGTTGATGACGCCGCGCGCGCCGAGCTGCTTCACGAAGTCGATCTTGTCGTCCTCGGAGACGACGCCGATGGCGTTGGCGCCGGAGGTGGCGCAGAGCTGGATGGCGAACGAGCCGAGGCCGCCCGAGGCACCCCACACGAGAACGTTGTCGCCCGGCTGCATCTCATGGCCCTTGTGGCCGAAGAGCATGCGGTAGGCGGTGGCGAGCGTCAGCGTGTAGCAGGCCGACTCCTCCCACGTCAGATGCTTCGGCCGCGTCATGAGCTGGCGGTCCTGAACCCGGCAGAACTGCGCGAACGACCCGTCCGGCGTCTCGTAGCCCCAGATGCGCTGGGAGGTCGAGAACATCGGATCGCCGCCGTTGCATTCCTCGTCGTCACCGTCGTCCTGATTGCAGTGGATGACGACCTCGTCGCCAACTTTCCACCGCTTCACCTTGGAGCCGACCGCCCAGACGATGCCCGAGGCGTCGGAGCCGGCCACATGGTAGGGCTGCTTGTGGACGTCGCGGATCGGGGAGATCGGCGTGCCGAGCGCGGCCCAGACGCCGTTGTAGTTGACGCCGGCCGCCATCACGAGGACGAGCACGTCGTGGCTGTCGAGCTCCCAGGTGGGTACGACCTCGACCTGCATCGCGGTATCCGGCTCGCCGTGACGCTCGGCGCGGATCGCCCACGCGTACATCTTCGACGGCACATGACCGAGAGGCGGGATCTCGCCGATCTCGTAGAGGTCCTTCAGAGGTCCTTGGGCAGCAGCGGGCGCATCCGACTTCGCAGTCGCCGACGTGTTGGACATGGGCCATCTCCCGGGCAAAGCTTTTATCGCACTGCATCACAAGACATTGCGTCGCACAAGACGGTACGATGTCATCTCAATGTCGCGTCCGGACGTTCGACCAGAGCCGGCGGCGAGGCCCCTCAGGGCCCCTGTGGACCCGGAGCGCGCGTCCTGGAGGCCGACGGTCGAATTGTCGCCCTCGACCACGGCGCGCCGGAGGCGATTGTCGCTCGTCAGCAAACATCGCATACTGCGCCGCAGCAACGGGCGACCCGTGGGGCTTCCCGAGATGGAGCGCAGGCGATGACAGACAGCGCACCCAAGCGCGACGAGCCGTGGATTTTCCGCACCTATTCAGGTCACTCGACGGCGGCGAAGTCGAACGCGCTCTACCGGACCAACCTGACCAAAGGCCAGACGGGCCTGTCGATCGCCTTCGATCTGCCAACCCAGACCGGGTACGATCCCGATCACGTGCTGGCGCGCGGCGAAGTGGGTAAGGTCGGCGTGCCGGTGGCGCATCTCGGCGACATGCGCACGCTGCTCGACGGCATCCCGCTCGACCGGATGAACACGTCGATGACGATCAACGCCACGGCGGCGTGGCTGCTGGCGCTCTACGTCGCGGTGGCGGACGAGCAGGGCGTGTCTCGCGGCAAGCTGACCGGCACCATCCAGAACGACATCATCAAGGAGTACCTCTCGCGCGGGACCTACGTGTTTCCGCCCGAGCCGTCGCTCAGGCTGATCAAGGACACGATCGTGTTCTCGTGCCGCGAGACGCGGAAGTGGAACCCGACGAACGTCTGCTCGTATCACCTGCAGGAGGCCGGAGCGACGCCGGTGCAGGAACTCGCGTTCGCGCTGGCGACGGCGCTGGCCGTGCTCGATACGGTGAAGGCCTCCGGCGAGGTCTCGGCCGAGGAATTTCCGCAGGTCGTCGGGCGCATCTCGTTCTTCGTCAACGCCGGCCTCAAGTTCGTCACCGAAATCTGCAAGATGCGGGCCTTCACGGAGCTGTGGGACGAGCTGTGCGCGACGCGTTATGGCGTCAGCGACGCGAAGCTTCGCCGATTCCGGTATGGCGTGCAGGTCAATTCGCTGGGGCTGACGGAGCAGCAGGCGGAGAACAACGTCTATCGCATCCTGCTCGAAACACTGGCCGTGACGCTCTCCAAGGGCGCGCGCGCACGCGCCGTGCAGCTGCCGGCCTGGAACGAGGCCCTCGGGCTGCCGCGGCCATGGGACCAGCAGTGGTCGCTCCGCCTGCAGCAGGTGCTCGCCTACGAGACGGACCTGCTCGAGTATCCCGACATCTTCGACGGCTCGACGGCGATCGCAGCCAAGGTCGCGGCGCTGAAGGACGAGGCGAAATCGGAGCTGGCGCGGATCGACGCCATGGGCGGGGCCGTCGCCGCCATCGACTACATGAAGCGGCGGCTGGTCGAGAGCAACACCGATCGGCTGCGCAAGATCGAGACCGGCGAGCAGATCGTAGTTGGCGTCAACCGGTGGACGGAAACCGAGCCGTCGCCACTCTCGACGGGTGACGGGTCGATCCTGACGGTCGACGAAGGCGTCGAGGCCGAAGCGATCCAGAGCCTCACGGCCTGGCGGACGAACCGCGACGCCAAGGCGGTCGCGACAGCGCTAGCCGATCTGGAAAGCGCCGCCAAGGAGGGCCGCAACGTGATGGAGCCGTCCATCGCATGCGCCAAGGCCGGGGTGACGACGGGAGAATGGGGCGCGACGCTACGCCGGATCTTCGGGGAGTATCGCGCGCCGACCGGCGTCGGGCAGGCCCGCAGTTCGGTAGGCGACGGGCTCGTCGACGTGCGCAAACGTGTCGAGGACGTGTCGGAGTTGCTCGGGCGGCGCGTGAAGCTGCTGGTCGGCAAGCCGGGCCTAGACGGGCACTCGAACGGGGCCGAGCAGATCGCCGTCAGGGCACGGGACTGCGGCATGGAGGTCGTCTACGAGGGCATCCGGCTGACGCCGTCGCAGATCGTTCGGGCGGCGCTCGACGAGGGCGTACACGTCGTCGGACTGTCCATCCTTTCGGGCAGCCACGTGCCGCTCGTCCGCGACGTGATGGAACGGATGCGCGCCGAGGGGCTCGAGGAGATTCCCGTGGTCGTCGGCGGCATCATTCCGCCCGCCGATGCCGCGACCCTGAAGGGCTTCGGAGTCGCGGCCGTCTACACGCCGAAAGACTACGAACTGAACGCCATCATGGGTGACATCGTGCGGCTGGTCGAAGGGCAATCGCGGAAGGCGGCGTAAGTCTTCGGCTCAGAGTGAACCCAGAACCTGCATCGCGCCATCCGGCTGCAGGCGGACGACCACGATCTCGCCGGAGGCCGTCGTCTCGCGGGTCAGGGCCGAGATGTTGACCTGATGCGTGACGAGCACCAAGGGCTTGTCCATCGGCGCCGAGGCCAGCCAGTCGCGGAGCGCCTTGGTCTGGCCGGGACCGCGGTCCGACTTGCCGAAGAACGAGTTCAGCGCCGGGAGATCCTCGACGGTACCAAGGCGTAGCTCCGTCGCCGTATCGCGACAGCGGCACCACTGGCTCGACAGCACCCGAGCCTCGGCAATGCCGGCGGCGCGGAAGCGATCACCGATGGTTCGGGCCTGAGCGCGGCCCTCCGCCGAGAGATTGCGCTGCGTGGAGCAGTCACCGACGCGATGGCCGGGTGGATCGCCACCGCCGGGGGCCAGCGCATGGCGCATGATGGCGAAGGCCGTCCGGTCGCGCAGTGCCTGCCACAGCGCCGCCTCGGGAAGGTTCGATGCCCATGCGGCAGGCGCCGCAAGCCCCACGGCGAACGTGCCGAGGCACAGCGAGACGAGCAACGACAGGATCACACGACGGTCTTGCATCTCATGCCTCCAGCTCGGTCTCGACACGATGGCAACGGGCGGCGACCAGTGTCGGATCGGTGGAGAGTACGTCAGGCGGGAGGCGCGGGGATAAGATCGTGGCTCACGCCGGGCGGGCGTCCTTCGACAGGCGGGCAGCGAGGGTGCGGGCGCGCGCCGCGCCATCTCGCGCCATGGTGGC
>JBGSJD010000566.1:0-2443 GCA_041742195.1 Hyphomicrobiaceae bacterium | reverse complement strand
GGACCACGGGGTGGACCGCGCGAGCCTCGATCGGCTGGTCGCCGCAAGCATCCTCGATGCAGTCCGGCTCAGGAACCTCACCGCGGAGGAGCGGCTGGCGACGCTGCTGATCGAGCTGGCGCTGCGCCTCGGACGGCCGACGCCCGGCGGTTGCACGTTCGAGATGCCCATGGAGCGGGCGCTGATGGCGCATTACCTGCACCTCAACCCGGATACGCTGAGCCGCTTGATGTCGCGACTCAGGGCCGGCGGGATCATCTCGGCGACTTCGCGAGGGTGGATGACCGTCCGGAACATGGAGGCCCTTGGCCAGAAAAGCCCACTTGCCGGCGCGCTCTACGCGGGCTGGCCGGGAGGCGGGTGCAATCCTCAGTCGCCGACATCCTGAGGCCGAGGGGCGCAACAGTTGACGGAAGCTTGGCGATGCCTCACTTGATGGGCGTGAACTGGAACAGGATCGGCGGCTGGCCACCTGTGAACCGGACCATTCCCCACCGGCATCCGCGCAACTGAGCACATGGGCATGAGGACTGCGCTCCTTCTCGACCGCGACGGCGTCATCAACGTCGATCGCGGGTACGTCTCCGAGATCGCGGCGTTCGAATGGCGCGACGGCGTGTTCGACCTTCTCGCGACGGCGCAGGAACGCGGCCACCTCCTCGTCATCGTCACCAACCAATCGGGCATCGGGCGGGGTTACTACACCTCCGCCGATTTCGAGCGGCTCACGGGGTGGATGCTCGAGCAACTCGCCGACCGGGGTATCGACATCGCGCGGGTCTACCATTGCCCGTTCCATCCTGAGGCCGTGGTCGAACGCTATCGGGCGGCGCATCCCTGGCGAAAGCCCGAGCCCGGGATGCTGCTGCAGGCGGCGCAGGATCTCGGTCTCGATCTCAGACGTTCGATCATGATCGGAGACCAGTGGACCGATATGCAGGCGGGCCATTCGGCGGGTGTCGGGCGTCTGCTGCTTGTCGGCGAGCCCAAGGCGCCGCCGCCGCCGGGACTGGGGGCCGTGGTGCGTTTGGCGGATGTGACGGCCGCAGCCGACTGGCTCGATGGCGCCCAGCTCATCGAGAACCAATAGCGGCCGAAATCAGGCCGAGAGTTCCACCTGCGACAGCGCATGTTCGGCTTTGGCGAGCTGGATCTCGCACCGGCGCTCCCGCGCGCCCGGATCGGCGAACGCCCGACGCGCGGCGTCGACGGGCAAAAACTCATTCAGGATGATGCAGGCCCACTTGATGCGATAGGCATCGAGAAGGGCCATTGCGCGTTCCCGGAAGCGTGCGTCGACCGGCAAGCCGGCGCACAGGCCATCGAGAACGCCGTCGAGATGGTGCATCGGGACGGGGATTTCGGGCTGGCAGAAGAAGTCACAGACCAGCTTGGCGGGATCGTCGTGACCCGCGTATTCGAAGTCGATGAAGCTGACGTCGCCCGTCGATGAGACCAGCGCGTTGTGAAAGCCGAAGTCCGACGGTGATATGCAGCGGTTCGCCGGACCAAGCTCTTCAGTAGCGTCGCCGGGGAACGCCAGGATGCGGCTGCGGATGCGCGTCCAGGCCGGCACGAGACGATCCGCCACGAGACGTCGTGCGTCGTCGGCGCGAGGGGCCGTGCCGTCAAGGTTCGCGAGGCGCGCGACGCGGCGGTCGACGGTATCGATGTGAGCCGCGATGGAGAAGCAGGCCTCGGAGGCCGTCGGCAAGTGGACCGAGATGCCGGCGGTCCGGTTGATCGCTGCGACGAAGCGGACGGCGGCCGCGACATGCGCTTCGCCGACGTCCCCAGGTGCGAGCTTGCCGCCGGTCACGAAGCTGTAGAGGGCGGCGTGCGCAGCGGGCTCGGTTGCGAGCGGCTCGGGCACATTGCGAATGCCCGCCGCCCAAGCGCGTTCGAGGAATGTCCACTCGGCATGACGCCGGTCACGCACATCACGCGCATCGGAGAAGTAGCACTTGAGAACGACCGGGGCGTCGCGGCCTTCGAGGGTCACGCGGTAGACGCGGTTATTCTTGCCGCCGGCGAGGCCGGTCAGAGAAACAGGCGGCGGCAGTTTCGCGGCGGTGGCGAGGCGGGCTGCGATGGCGCGGACCTCTGGAGCGCAGACCTCGGGTTCGCCGGCCGGAGCGGTCACGGACGGCCGTCCAGGAGGGTGGCCGCGATCGACGGCCAGCTCTCGTGGCGCTCGAACGTCTCGGCCAGCCACTGCCGTTCGGGATCGAACAGGATGGCGCGGCAGGCGGCCGGAAAGTCGGCCATGCGCAGGATCTCGGGCAGGTCGTCGATGAAGACGTCGCAGCCGAGCGCCGTCGCGCGGGCGATCTTCGCTTCCTTCGTCAGCTCGAAATGGATGGCGTCGGCGGCAAAGGCGGTGGGTCCGACGAGCCCGTTCGCCTCAAGAAAGGCCCGGGCGGCCGCGTGCAGGTCGTAGGCC
>JBGSJD010000565.1:0-2027 GCA_041742195.1 Hyphomicrobiaceae bacterium | reverse complement strand
GCGCGATCGGCGAGAAGGCGCTGGCCGAGCTCGGCGTGCCGCGCGACGCCTGGTACGTGGGCTTGCACGTGCGCGAGGGCGGGTTCTACGCCGAGGCGTCCACCGGCATCAGCACGCACCGCAACGCCTCGATCGAGGACTATCTCCCGGCGATCCAGGAGATCACGGCCCGCGGCGGCTGGGTGATCCGGCTCGGCGACAAGTCCATGCGGCCGATGCAGCCGATGAAGAACGTCGTCGATTATGCGGTGAGCCGACAGAAGTCGACGGCGATGGACCTGTTCCTGCTGGCGACCAGCCGGATGGTGATCGGCACGACCTCGGGACTGACCACGGCGTGCCTGTCGTTCGGGCGGCCGATGGTGCTTGTCAATGCCATCTCGAACGACTGGCAGCTCTGGTCCGACGACACAGACTTCATCACCAAGCGCCTCATGGACCGGCGGAGCGGCCGCATCCTGTCGTTCGGCGAGACCTACCGGCAGCCGATCCAGGGCTACCTCATCAACAACGTCGTGACGCATCGGAAGGGCTACGCCATCGTCCCCAACACCGCCGACGAGATCCGGGAGGCCGTGGCCTACAAGCTCGATATCCTCGACGGGCGCATCGAGCGGCCGCAGCGCAGCCACCATCTGATGGGCGGCTACTGGCGTGAGATGGCGCACAATCGCTTCATGTTCGGGGCGGCCCACCCGGTCGCGCCGTTCCTTGCCCGCGCCGGATCGCTCGCGACGCCCGTGCAGCGCCTGCAGCCGGCAGCCTAGTGTAGCGCCTCTGACGTTTAGCACCCGCCTGCGGCCAGGCACACAACCAAACATCAGCGGCAAAAGCTACACGAGAAACACTGAGTTGCTCGTGTTCCTTTGGCACCGACATTTGCTCTCGACCAAGCGGCAGAGGGAAGCAAATGTCGGCGTCGGAACACGAGCCACTGAGCACAAGTGGCGCCCGCAGGTTCGTTTACCTGCGGGCGCCTCGTCGCAGCGGCGGCGACCCCCGCCTGCCGCTCCGCGCGACGATGGGGTTCAGACGGGGCGGGTGCCGGCGATCTGCACGCGACGCATGTGGCGGCGGGACTGATGGCTGTCGTGGACGGCGAGGTGCTTCGACGAGCGATTGTCCCAGAAGGCGACCGAGCCCTTCTGCCACCGGAACCGGCAGGTGAACTCGGGTCGATGGCCGTGGGCGAGGAGGTAATCGAGGAGCGGCTTCGATTCCTCTTCAGTCATGCCCTCGAAGCCGACCGTGTAGGAATGATTGACGTACAGCAGCTTGCGGCCGCTCTCGGGGTGCGTCACGACAACGGGATGCAGCGAGACCGTCTCGCGCCAAGCGTCGTCCTCGCGGACCTTGGTCGAGCGGAACGCGTTGTTGTTCGCCCTCGGGCCCGCCACCTTGCGGTCCGTGTGATAGGCCCTAAGCCCGCCGATCATGCGCTGCATTCCCGGGGAGAGCGCCTCGTAGGCGGCGTACTGGTTGGCGAACAGCGTGTCGCCGCCGAATGCGGGCACGTCGAGGGCGTAAAGGATCGCGCCCATCGGGGGCGCTTCCATCATCGTCGTATCGGAATGCCATTCCTCGCCGACGATACGCTTGTCACCCGGCTCGCGGCGGATCTCGACGATTTCCGGATCGGGCCCGGTGCCCTTGTAGTTCGGGTGGATGAAGATCTCGCCGAAGCGGCGGGCCAGCGCCTTGTGCTGCTCGACCGTCAGCGTCTGATCCCGGAAGAACACGACGCAATGCTCGAGCAGCGCGCGCCGAATCGCTGCGATACTCTCGTCGCTCAGCCGTTGCGACAGATCGATCCCGAAGATCTCAGCCCCGCAGGCTCCGGCCAGGGGTCTGACGTCCCATCCCGCGATGGTGGCGTGGTCGTTCATGGCGTCCTCCGATCCGCTCTCGAGGGCGGTTGAGGACACGATAGACCCGCGTTGCCGCGACGCCAAGTCGCATCATGCCATGCGCGCGTTTCGCACGGCGTGCAGGTGCCACAGCGCGACGGCGAGCACGGCCAGGGCGCC
>JBGSJD010000564.1:0-6330 GCA_041742195.1 Hyphomicrobiaceae bacterium | reverse complement strand
GGCGTGGCGACTGGCGCGAGCGGGAGGCCTGCGTTCCGCGGCACGTCATCGAGCGCCGCCTCAGCGACGAAGGATGGGGCGAGTTCCACGCCCTCGATCTCGGGCCCGGCGCGGCGCACGTGAACGCGCGTCGGCCGAACGGCGATCTTTACCGGCTCAAGGTGGACCGGTGTTCGGGCCAGCTCATCCGCGCCGATCTGGTCGAGCCTGCCCATGCCCGTCCCTATGCGTTCCGCGACGGGCCGCGGCGGTTCGAGCGGCCGATCTACTGAGGGCGCTCCGGCGTTGAAGTCCGCCGGCCTCCGCGATGGGGCCGGCGGACAGGCTACCTCCGACGTTGCAGGTGACGCGGGGCAGCGATAGTGTCGCGGCCGGCAGCGTGGCAGCAATGCGAGGAGGCGTTAGATGATCGAGCTTCATACCTGGTCGACACCGAACGGGCGAAAGGTGTCGATCGCGCTCGAAGAAATGGGGCTCGCCTATTCCGTGCACGCCGTCGACATCTCGAAGGACGAGCAGTTCAAGCCGGACTTCCTGAAGATCAGCCCCAACAACCGGATCCCGGCAATCGTCGATACGGATACGGGGCAGATGCTGTTCGAGTCGGGCGCGATCCTGCTCTATCTGGCAGAGAAGACCGGCAAGTTCCTGCCGACGGAACCGAAGGCGCGCTGGGCCACCGTGCAGTGGCTCATGTGGCAGATGGGCGGCGTCGGCCCGATGCTCGGGCAGGTGCACCACTTCGTGAAATACAACAAGGGCAAGGCCCCCTATGCCGAGGAGCGCTACCTCAAGGAGGCACACCGGCTCTATGGCGTGCTCGACCGGCAGCTCGCCTCCAACGAGTTCGTCGCGGGCGCCTATTCGATCGCCGACATGTCGATCTGGCCCTGGATCTCGCGGTTCGAGTGGCAGACCATCGATCTGAAACAGTATCCCAACGTGCTGCGTTGGTATAAGGCAATCGCAGCACGACCGGCGGTCCAGCGCGGTTACGACGTGCCGGTCAAACAACCGGGAATCCCGATGCCGTAGGCCGTACGGTCGCGCGGCTGCGGGCTCCCGTTCGACAGGGGTGGAAAGCATGACTGACAGCCGCAGATTCTCAGGGGTCATCGCGCCCGTCTTGACGCCGTTCGGCGAAGACGGCGCACCCGATGTCGACCGGTTCGTCGAGCATTGCGAGTGGCTGCTGGACGACGGCTGCACGGGACTGGCGCCGTTCGGGACGACGAGCGAGGGCAACTCGATCGGCATCGACGAGAAGATGGAACTTCTCGAGGAACTCGTCGACGCGGACATCGATCCCAAGCTGCTGATGCCGGGCACGGGCTCGTGCTCGGTCGCCGACGCCATCATCATGACGGAGCAGG
Source organism: Hyphomicrobiaceae bacterium (assembly GCA_041742195.1). Taxonomy (GTDB): domain Bacteria; phylum Pseudomonadota; class Alphaproteobacteria; order Rhizobiales; family Hyphomicrobiaceae. Next base: position 4,957 of record JBGSJD010000564.1, on the reverse strand, counting down.
CCGTCGAACTCGGCTGCGGCGGCGTGCTGATGCTGCCGCCGTTCTATTACAAGAACCCCAGCGAGGAAGGCCTCTTCCGGTTCTTCGCCGAGGTGATCGAGGAGGTCGGCGACGACAGCCTGAAGGTCTACCTCTATCACATCCCGCCGGTGGCGCAGGTCGGGTTCCCGCTGAGCCTGATCAAGCGGTTGCGCGACGAGTTCCCGCAGACCGTCGTCGGTCTGAAGGACAGCTCGGGCGACTGGGCGAACACCAAGGCCATCCTCGACGCGTTCCCGGGGTTCGAGGTTTTTCCGGGTTCGGAAGTGTTCCTGCTCGATGGTCTGCGCAGCGGCGCTGCCGGCTGCATCTCGGCAACGGCGAACGTCGCCGCGAAGTCCATCCGCAATCTCTACGACAACTGGCAGGGGGCCGATGCCGACCGGCTGCAGGGCGAGGTCACGGCGCTCCGCAAGGCCATTCAGGCGCATCCGATGATCCCCGTTCTCAAGGGCATCATCGCGCACTACCGGCAGGATCAGGGATGGAGCGAGGTCAGGCCGCCCTTCACCGAGATGCCGCGCGAAGAGGTGGCGAAGGCCGTCGAGCAACTCGCGAACGAATACGGCTTCAAGCTCAGCTTCGCCCAGAGCGACTGAACCGGGCCGCAGCTCGCGATCCGCTCAAAAAATCGGCCCCTGCCTCTTTCGAGGGAGGGGCCGTTTTGTGAGGTGGGAAGTCGGGGAGCGTCGAGTGAACTGTTGGCGGATAAGGCGCCGCCAGCGCCGTCAGGTGCCGGACGTGACGACAGGGGTCGCCATGCCGTCGGCTCGTGTGGGGTGGAGCAGCGAGGACACCAGGAGGCCGCAGGCAATGACGAGGAAAACCAGGGCGGCAAAGCGGATGAGGCGGCCGTCCTTGCCGTTCTCGTGCTTCGTCTCCTGAAGATCCATGACCCGCCTTGACTTGGTGAACGCCGCATCAACTTGAGTAATCAGTAACCCAGTCCGAGTTCTCAGTCTAATCGTCAGTGCCCGTCTGCTTAATCGTGAAAATGTTAACTTCATGTTTTGTTAAGTCGCTCGCAGACCTGGTCGATGGAGGCGTTAACCAATTCGGAACGGCGCGCCGACATCGGCCCTGCGGGGACCGAAATCGGATGGAATAGACTTGACCCAACCGTGAGTGCCGCCCCAATTCTTGGCCAAGCCAGCTCAGGGGCCACCGCTTCCACGGCCGCCGCCAGCGTGAGAGATCGACATGATGCGAAATGCCCGGACGTTGCTTGCCTCTGGCCTCATCGGCGCCGCGATGCTGACCACGCTTACAGAGCCGACCCGGGCGCAGGCCTGCGGTAATGGCCCCGAGGGCTTCAGCCGCTGGATCGGGGCCTATCAGGCACGGGCGCAGGCGCAAGGCATATCGCCGGGTGCGATCGCGCGGGGACTGCAGGGCGTCAGCTACGACAGCCGCGTGATCCGGCTCGACCGGGGGCAGAAGTCGTTCAAGCTGTCCTTCGAGCAGTTCTATGCGCGGCGCGTCTCGTCCTCGCTTATCAAGCGCGGGCAGGGGATCATGAGCCAGCGCCGCGCGCTGCTCAGCAAGATCGAGAGCCGCTACGGTGTGCCGGGTGCGATCCTGATCGCGATCTGGGGCCTCGAAACCAACTACGGGGGCGACAGCGGCGGCAAGTTCTCGATCGTCCAGTCGCTCGCCACGCTCGCCTATGACTGCCGGCGCAGCGCCTTCTTCGAGAACGAGTTGACGAACGCGCTGCGCATCATCGACCGGGGCTACATCGCCAACGAGAGCATGCGGGGTGGATGGGCCGGCGAGATCGGGCCCATGCAGTTCCTGCCGTCGTCCTACGTGAAGTATGCCGTGGACTTCGACGGCAACGGGCGGCGTGACCTCTTCGGCAGCGTGCCCGACATGCTGGCCTCGACCGCGAACTACCTGAAGCAGAAGGGATGGCGCGCCGGCCAGCCGTGGGGCGAGGGTACGCACAATCACAACGTCATCCGGGAGTGGAACAAGGCCGAGGTCTACGTGAAGACCATCTCTGCGATGGCGAGCCGCCTCGGCGGGCAGTAGTCCCAGCCACGCGACTGACACCAGCGTCGATGCTCGGGTCCCGACAGCAATTTGGCAGCCGGGACCCGTTTGCGTTTCTCAGCCCTGAGCCTTCTTGCCGGCGGCCCGGATCTCGGACAGCGTCTGGCGCGGCGTCAGCGCCTCCTGCTCCGTCTTGACCTCGATGACGGCCGGCTTGTTGGCGTCGAGGGCGCGCTGAAGGGCCGGCTTGAAATCCTCGGTTCGTTCGACGGTTTCGCCATGTGCGCCGAAGGCCCGGGCGAAGGCTGCGAAGTCCGGGTTGACGAGGGTCGTGCCGGACACGCGCTCGGGATACTGGCGCTCCTGGTGGGCGCGGATGGTGCCGTACATGCCGTTGTTGACGACTACCGTGACGACATTGAGCCCGTACTGGACGGCGGTCGCCAGTTCCTGGCTCGTCATCATGAAGCAGCCGTCGCCGGCGAAATTGATGACGGTGCGGGTCGGGTCGGCGAGCTTGGCGGCGATGGCCGCGGGCAGGCCGTAGCCCATCGACCCCGACGTCGGGGCGAGGCACGAGCGGTAGCCCTTGTATTGGGTGTAGCGATGCACGAAGGCGGCGTAGTTGCCGGCGCCGTTGGTGACGATGCCGTCCTCGGGCAGCATGTCGGAGACCGTCTTCACGACCTCCTCGAGCTTCACGAGGCCCGGTGTCGGAACCGGCTTCACGTAGGCCTCGTAGGCGGCGCGGAGCATCTTCCTATGCTCGGCCCAGGGCTTCGACGCGGGCGCCGGAAGGCGCGTCAGCAGATCGGCGAAGCTGGCGGCGGTGGCGTTGATCGGCAGGTCGGGGCTGTAGACGGAGCCCAGTTCGTTGCCCGAGGGATGGACGTGGATGAGGAACGACTTCGGATTGGGGATGTCGATCAGCGTGTAGCCGGAGGTCGTCATCTCGCCGAGGCGGGCGCCGATCACCAGCAGCAGGTCGGCGTTGCGGACGGCGTCGGCGAGTTTCGCGTCGAGGCCGATGCCGGCGTGGCCGACGTAGCAGGGGTGGCGATTGTCGATGTAGTCCTGGAAGCGGAAGGCAGCGGCCACGGGCAGGTCGAAGCGCGTGGCGAAGGCCTCGACCTTCTTCTGGACGTCGCGGCTCCAGCCGGGACCGCCGACGATGACGAGGGGCTTCTTCGCCTTGCCGAGGGCGGCGATGAGCTGGGCTTCGTCGTCCTGCGAGGGGCTCGGCACGGCGAAGCGGGCGGGCTTGGCGTCACCGGCTTCGGCGGCAGCCGACAGCATGTCCTCGGGCAAGCCCAGCACCACGGGGCCGGGGCGGCCGTTCATCGCCGTGTGATAGGCGCGGCTCACGTATTCGGGGATGCGGTCCGTCGAGCGGATGACGGCGGCCCACTTCACGAACGAGCCGAACAGCGATTTCGTCTCGATTTCCTGGAACGCCTCGCGGTCCTCGTGCTTCTCGCCGGGCAGGCCGAGAAACATGATCATCGGCGTCGAATCCTGCTGCGCGATATGCAACCCGGCCATGGCGTTGGCGGCGCCGGGGCCGCGCGTCACCATGCAGATGCCGGGCTCGCCCTTCAGCTTGCCCCAGGCCTCGGCCATGATCGCGGCGCCGCCCTCCTGACGGCAGATCACCGTCTTGATGCGGTTCGAGTCGTGCAGGCCGTCGAGGGCGGCGAGGAAGCTTTCGCCCGGCACCGTGAAGGCGGCCGATGCGCCTTGTGCTTCGAGCTGATCGACAAGGATCTTGCCGCCGTGACGCATGGAGTGCCTCGTTCGTCGTGATGGTTGGGCGCGGCGCGACAGCACGGGCCCGATGAGAATGCTCTAGCGTGCGGGCGCGGCCGGGAAAAGTCCAGAACGGCAAGTCCCGGTCCGGACAGCGACAGTTGCTGGCGGGCGGAATTCTGCTGTAGACGACAACGGGGGCCCGTAGCTCAATGGTTAGAGCCGGCGGCTCATAACCGCTTGGTTGCAGGTTCGAGTCCTGCCGGGCCCACCATTGGCGTCCACGCCCCGCGCGCCGAGCTTATCGTCATTGTGAGCCATGAAGCCGTTGCCCGCGCCGACGCCGCATGAGATCACTCTGCGATGGGCGTTGGGGGGGGCATTGCGATGTGGCGTGGGTTGTTGAGGGGTCTCATTCTCGTGCTGGCTGCGATCGTCGCCCAGCCGGCGGTGGCACAGGACAAGCGCGTGGCCCTCGTCATCGGCAACGGCGCCTATCGCGAGACGGCGCAACTCCCAAATCCGCGCAATGACGCGCTCGACATGAGCGGCGCGCTGCGTCGGCTCGGGTTCCAGGTGCTCGAGGGGCTCGATCTCGAGAAGCGGCAGATGGAGCGGCTGATCCGCGAGTTCGACCAGCAGCTCGACGGCGCGGCGATCGCCCTCTTTTTCTACGCCGGGCACGGGGTGCAGGTTGCCGGGCAGAACCATCTCGTACCGATCGATGCGCGGCTTGCGGCCGAGGGCGATATCGATTTCGAGAGCCTGTCGCTCAATCTGATCCTGACGCGCATGGAGCGGCGCGCGAAGACGAGCCTCGTGCTGCTCGACGCGTGCCGGGACAATCCGCTGGCGCGGAACCTCGCCCGGACCATGGGAACGCGGAGCCAGTCGGTCGGGCAGGGGCTCGCGGAAGTGAGAACGGGGCTCGGCAGTCTGATCAGTTTCTCGACGCAACCGGGGAACGTGGCGCTCGACGGGTCGGGGCGGAATTCTCCCTACACGGCGGCGCTGCTGCGCCATCTGGAGACGCCGGGCCGGGATGTGCTTTCGTCGCTCGCGGCGGTACGGGGAGAGGTGGTCGCGGCGACGGGCGGCAAGCAGGTTCCGTGGGAACACACGTCGCTCCTCGGCCCGGTGGTGCTGCGGGCGGGGGGCGCGACGCCGGCCGCTCCGC
>JBGSJD010000563.1:0-3565 GCA_041742195.1 Hyphomicrobiaceae bacterium | reverse complement strand
AGGATCAGCACCGGGATGCTCAACACCAGCAGGGCGACGCAGGACCGGGCCTGGGCCTGCGCTGCGGCGCCGAGACCAAACCAGCCGCCGAATACGTCGTTGCCGACGCTCGTCGTCGCCACGGCGACGGCAAGCGTCGCGGGTACGACGAGGACCGTCGCCATGAACGCGACGAGCCGGACCGCATCGGCTCGCGTCTTGAGGAAGGACAGGCAGATCAGCGCCGTCACCTCCACCGCGCTGGTCAGTACGAAGTAGAACGTGAAGGACGCGTTGAACGCCGCGAGGGCCGTGCTCGGCGCGTCGGTGCGCGCCAGGAACGCGTGGATAATCGACTTCGAGATCATGTTGAGCTCGACCATCAGGACGAGCGGAAAGAAGAACGCGTAACACTCGCGCAATCCGAGCGACTTGCGCGCGACCGCGGTCGGGTCCGTCGCAGATTGGCGCATATCCGTCATCCGGCTGTGGTTGGTGTCCCGGCGCTCTGGTCCGGGGCCTGGGATCGGGGCAAGCGAAGGCTAGCACCTCGGCGGCTCCGTGCCACTCCCGCCTCGATCGCCTCCAATGTGTTCGGAGCGATCAATCGTGAACGGCTTATTAACCTCGGTCCGCTTTGATACGCCGACGCTTCGGGAGCAGGCCATGACCGACCTCATTCAGATTGCAGCCGATATCAAGGCACGCGGCGTCATCGCCGAAGCGGACATTGCCAGGCTTCGCCGAACGATCTTCCAGGACGGTATCGTCTCACGGACAGAAGCGGACGCGCTCTTTTCGATCGAGCACATGCGCACGAACCACCTCCCGGGCTGGTCGGAGCTGTTCTCGGAAGCGCTCACCGACTACTGCATCCGCCAGGAGCCACCCGAAGGCTATCTCACGGAAGAAGCCGCGGCCTGGGTCATGGCCGAGATCACAAAGGTGAAGCATCCCTCGACCGATGCGGAGGTTGAACTCCTCATCAACCTCATCCAGACGGCACGCGAGGTGCCTGCCAGCTTCTCGGCGTTCGCGCTCAACCACGTCAAGACGACCGTCATGTATGGCGGCGGCCCGGACAAGCACGGCCGCGAGCACCACGGCGGGCGTATCAGCGAGGCCGACATCCATGCGCTGGAGCGGATCCTGTGGGGCGCCGGCTCCGAAGGACACCTCGCCATCAGCCGCGAGGAAGCGGAAGCCCTGTTCGCCATTGCCGAGATGAGCACGGGCGCCGAGAACGACGACCGGTTCGACGATCTGTTCGCCAAGGCCATCGGCAATTATCTCCTCGGCGCCACCGGCCGATCGGTCCCGTCGCGCGAGGTGTCCCTGCGGTGGGAGACCGAGGAAACGCATCTCGACGCCGCCCGCCTGCTTCGCGCCGTCATGCAGACCTATTCGACGGCCGACTGGTCGAAGCTGCGCGACCGGGACTTCTGGGCCGACGGGCTTCGACCGCGCACGCTGGCGCAGGATGTCGAGGCCGCCTTCGAAGCGCAGCTCAAGGCCCGTGAAGCCGCCGAGGCTGCCGCTTCGATCATGACGCCCGACAAGGCCGCGTGGCTGCTCGATCGCATCGGAAAAAACGGCGTCATGTCGCCGCCCGAGGAGGCGCTCGCCCGCTTCATCGCCCGGAACGCCTCGCGGCTCGATCCGTCGCTCGCCCGCACGCTCGACAAGGCCCGCGCCTGAGACGACACGGCAAGGCGGCTACCGGCGAGTTTGGAATTCGTCGTCTTGGTCGTCTGGTGTCGTCTCAAGTGCACAGCGTCGGCCAAAGCGCCACCGGTGCGAACAGTAGAACGATGATCGAGACGGCGGCGCGCCGGAACGTGACCGCCCAGCCGAGCCCCGCCTCGCGCAGGTCCGAGGTAGAGAGCCAATTCAGATTGTAGCCGACTTTCGCGCCGTAGATCTTCCGCTGGTACGCGTAGACCGCTGGCAAGACGGCGATGAAGTGGACGAGCCCGAGAATGACGAGGGCGGCGAATGCGGCCGTCGCCATCGCGTCGGCATGGGGCGCGAGCGGGCGCAGAACCAGACACAGCCAGGCCATCCGCGCGCTCCCTTACCAGCCTATCGCAGCTTCTCGGCCTTCAGCTCCGTCAGCTTGCCACCCTTCTCGGCGGTGTCCCTCAGCAGCGCCGACGGTTCCCAGCGCTTGCCGTAGCGCTGGTGCCACGAGGCGATCTGGTTGTAGACCTCGCGCGCGCCGATTGTGTCGCCCCAGAACATGAGGCCACCCCGATAGCGCGGGAAGCCGAAGCCGTGCAGCCACATGACATCGAGGTCCGACGCGCGCACGGCCTTGCCTTCCTCGAGGATCTTGCAGAACTCGTTGATGGAGCCGAACAGCAGCCGGTGCAGGATCTCCTCGGACGTGAACTTGCGTTGCTCGATGTTGTTCTCGGCCGCGACCTTCTTGATCAGCACCTCGACGTCCGGATCGACAAGGGGCGTGCGGTCACCCTTCTCGTAGCGATACCAGCCCTTGCCGGCCTTCAGTCCGACGCGGCCCGCTTCGACGAGGCCGTCGGGGATCGGCAGCATGCGATAGTTCGGGTCGGCCGCCTTGCGGCGCTTGCGCGTGTCGTAGGAGATGTCGAGGCCCGACATGTCGTTGACCTTGAAGGGCCCGACCGGATAGCCGAAATCCTCCATAACCTTGTCGATCTCGTGGGGGAGCGCCCCCTCCTCGACCATGAGGTTCTGTTCAAGCGTGAACGGGATGCGGCTGCGGTTGGCGGCAAAGCCGTCGCAATTGCCAGCGTAGCCCGAGATCTTGCCGATGTCGCGGCCGAGTTTCATGGCGGCGGCGAGCGTCTCGGGGGCGGTCTTGGTGGCGTTGACGACCTCGAACAGCTTCATGACGTTGGCCGGCACGAAATAGTGGGTGCCCGCGACCTTCTCGGGGCGCTTCGTGACGGCGGCGATCTGGTCGATATCGAGGGCCGAAGTGTTCGTGAACAGGAAGGCCTCGGGCTTCATCACCGCGTCGAGCTTCTGGAAGACCTCCTTCTTGACGTCCATGCGCTCGAACACGGCCTCGATGACGGCGTCGGCGTCGCCGATCTCCTCGTAGCTCTCGACCGGCGTGATCAGCGCCATGCGCGCGTCCATCTCCGCCTGGGTCAGCGAGCCTCGCTTGACGCTCGTCGCGTAGTTGTCGCTGATACGGGCGAGGCCCTTCTCGACCACCTCCTTCGACGCGTCGACGAGCTTCACGGGGACGCCGGCGTCCGCGAAGCTCATGGCGATGCCGCCGCCCATCGTGCCGGCGCCGACCACCGCCATGGTCTTGATCTCGGGGACCTGCAGGTCCTTCGTCAGGCCCGGGATGCGGGCAATCTCGCGCTCGGCGAAGAACGCGTAGCGGAGCGCCTTGGCCTCGGGAGAATTCTCGAGTTCCGAGAAGAGGCGGCGCTCCGTCGCGACGCCCTCGTCGAAAGGCTGCGTGCACGCTGCTTCCACGGCCTGGATGCATTTCTCCGGCGCGGGCTGGCCACGCATGCGGCGCGCGTACTGCTTGCGGGCGGCATCGAACATGCCCGGGTCGGCCTTCGCCTCGGCCAGCTTGTCG
>JBGSJD010000562.1:0-3072 GCA_041742195.1 Hyphomicrobiaceae bacterium | reverse complement strand
AGCGCACCGGCGTCCCGGTGCTGGCCCGAGAGGTGGGCGCCGACGCCTAGGGCCTGGCCTTCGACGCGGTGAAGGCCGCGAAGGAGCAGCAGATCGACGTCCTGATGATCGACACCGCCGGCCGTCTCCAGAACAAGCAGGCGCTCATGGACGAACTCGAGAAGGTGATCCGGGTGATCCGCAAGCAGGACCCGACGGCGCCACACGACTGCCTGCTGGTGCTCGACGCGACCACCGGCCAGAACGCGCTCTCGCAGGTCGAGGTGTTCCGCGAGAAGGCGGGCGTGACCGGACTGGTGATGACGAAGCTCGACGGAACGGCGCGCGGCGGCATTCTGGTGGCGATCGCCGCCCGGCACCGCATCCCGATCCATGCCATCGGCGTCGGCGAGGGTGTGGACGATCTGCAACCTTTCGACCCGGCTGAATTTTCGAAGGCGATCGCTGCAAGTTAACTGGACACGGCTATCACAGTGATTTCGTGTTACTCCGTCCATCGAGCAGGCCAGCAGGCAGAAAGTAGCCAATGAAGCGCGTTCTGAGGTGGTACCCGTTCACGGCCGAGCAGACGCTCAACATCGCCAGTGAAATCGGCCCGCTCGTCACGATGTTCGTGGTCAATTTCATATGGGGCGTGGAAGCAGGCGTCTGGTCGCTCGTTGCAACCACCCTGCTCGCCCTGGTTGCATCGCTGGCCGTCCTCAAGCGCCCGCCGATCATGCCGTTCATTGCCGGCGCCGTGACCATCGCCTTCGGCGCGCTGACGCTCTACACGGGCGACGCCATGTGGGTCCAGATCAAGGTCACCATCTTCAACGCGCTGGTGGCGGCGATTTTCTTCATCGGCCTCATGCAGCGGAAGTACTTCTTCGAGTTCGTCTTCGGAAAGACGTTCCACTACACCGAGGAGGGATGGCGTATCCTCACTCGGAATGCCGCCGTCTTCTTCCTCGTGACGGCGGTTGCCAACGAAGCCGTCCGGCTCGGCTTCCAGAGCGCTGAGATCCCCTGCCCCAAGTCCTGGGCCTGGCTGATGCGCAAGCCGATCCTGACGGGGCTCGATATCTGGATGATGTTCAAGCTGTTCGTCGTGATGCCGCTGACGACGCTGTATTTCGTTTGGCAGGTGCGCCTGCTCCAGCGCTATCGCATTCCGGATCAGCACTGACCATCATGGTGGGGGGCAGGCGCGGTCCCGTCCATGTGCCGAAGGAGACGGCCTGATGCCTCCCGAGCCTGACGAGGCGACCGCCGAGCGCGTCGACGGCAAGCAGATCCTGAAGCTCGCCCTGGACCTGGGTCCGCTGCTGATCTTCTTCGCCGCCTACCTGTTTGCCGGCATCTACTGGGCGACGGGCACGCTGATGGTCGCGATGCTCATCGCGGTCGCCCTGTCATGGGCCGTCCTCGGCCACGTCTCCCCGACCATGCTCGCGACGACGGTGCTCGCCGAGGGCTTCGGCGCGATGACCCTTTGGCTCCACGATCCGAGCTTCATCAAGATGAAGCCGACCATCGTGAACCTGATCTTTGCGGCCGTGCTGGCGGTGGGGCTGGCTCTGGGCAAGTCACCCCTGAAACTGCTGCTCGGCGAAGCATTGCGGATGACCGACGAAGGCTGGCGCTGGCTGACGCTGCGCTGGGCGCTGTTCTTCGTTGCTCTGGCGGGGCTCAACGAGGTGATCTGGCGCATGTTCAGCGAGACGACCTGGGCGACCTTCAAGGTCTTCGGCATGGTCCCGTTGACCATCGCGTTCTTCGCCCTGCAATGGCCACTGATCAAGCGCCACGCGCTTCCGCCGCCGGACGAATCAAACAAATCGGCAAAATAGCCCGAAGGCATTTGTGCCGCGCAACGGAGCACGCGGTAACATGATGTTAGTTGATGAGGTAAAATTCGCTTTGAATTGCCTCGTCACTTGTTATCTTTTCATAAGCAGCGCGTGACGTTGCCTCGCCTGCGGTCGGTTCGCGTGCGAACTCGGCAGCCAGGACTTGAGTGTGCGAATGAAATCAAACAAAAAATTAGACATGGCCATGAACACCAGCACACCGAGGCGAGTCGACCGCTCGTCCCTCCACCTCCTGCATCGGGCGGGCCAGCGGGCGGGCGAAGTCTTCGCTCGGGAGATGGGCTCCGACCTGACCCCGCGCCAGTATGCCGTTCTGGCGTCGGTCGCAAAGAGCGAAGGCCTGAGCCAGACCGACCTCGTCGCCGAAACCGGAATAGACCGCTCCACGCTGGCCGACGTGGTCCGCCGGATGCTCAAGAAGGGTCTGATCCAGCGCCGCCGCACGAAGCAGGATGCGCGGGCCTATGCCGTCCGCCTGACCGAGGAGGGGCGGCGGATCCTTGCCCAGAGCGAGCCCCTCGTCCGCGAGATCGATCAGCGGATACTGGAGGCGCTTCCCCCGGCGCAGCGTCTGCAGTTCCTCGACGACCTGTCGGCGATCATCAACGCCACCGAAGAGGCCTCGAGCGACGGCTCCGAGAACTAGACCCGGGCTCTTTGGCGACGTGGGCGCGCGGACGGTGTGGCCACGGTCACGCGTGGAGCGCGCGGCCGGCCGCAATCGACGCAGCAACGCTTTGGTAACGATGTCGCGCCCATTCTGCGGGTTGCGATTGCGTTGTCCGTGCTGCATCGGAGAGTACCGTGACCCGCCACATCGAATTCTGCCTCGACGAGATCGAGTGCGAGATCGAGGCCATCGACGAGGCCGCTCTGAGCCCGTTAGATAAGCTCTGCCTGTCCCGCCATGTCGCGGGTATGCGGGCCCTTTTGCAATCGGCCCGCCCGGAGCCGGCGGAGACGCGGCATCGCTCGGAGCTGCTCGCATCCGTGGCCCCCGTGACGGACGATCTGGGCCTGATCCGGGGCATCGGAGAGCGCGAAACCGCGCTGCTCGCCGAGCGCCGCATCAAGTCCTTTTCCGCCATCGCGACCTGGCGCCGCGAAGACATCCTTGCGGTCGGAGGCCGCGATTTCCTGCGGCGTGTCGCCCGCGAGAACTGGATCGAGCAGGCCGCCATTCTAGCGACCGGCGACCTGACCCACCACGCCGAAGCCG
>JBGSJD010000561.1:0-5020 GCA_041742195.1 Hyphomicrobiaceae bacterium | reverse complement strand
AGCGCGGTCAGCCGCTCCACGGCGGCCGTGTCCTGCAACGAGCGGACGGAGCCCCGGACGGTGTGGCCGGCCGCCAGCAGCGCCGACAGCAGATTGTAACCGAGGTGACCGCCGGCTCCTGTCACGAGCACCTTCATCGCATCAACTCGCTCTGCCAATCGGGGACGGGCGGCCTGACGACGGCCGGCGGGCTACTCCGCTGCATCTCGATAGTCGACTGCCGGAGGGAGGTCGAGGGCGATTGGGCGATAGGTCCGCCGCCGATCGAGGATGCGCCCCTCCAGCCGCATGATCGCCAGCAAGCGGCGCCCCCAGCGGATACGGCGCCGCGCTTTCGCCGGATCGACGTATTGCGACGTCGGCAATTTCTCGCCCCCGAACTCGAGGATCGAGCCGATCGGGTGGTCGAACTCGTCCTGCATGGCGATCAGCCGGGCGTAGAACGCCGCCGCAGGGGACAGGATGGCGCCGAAGCCGTTGCGGGGCTGCTCGGAGCCGACGATGTAAAGGTTCTTGACGCGTGGCGGGAACGCCCCGCCGTAGACTTGGGCGACGTTGTCACGAACGTCGACGAGGCCTTCGGGAAGGAACGGGAAGGTCACCTTGTAGCCAGTGGCCGCGACGATCAGGTCGACCTCGGTTTCACCGCCGTCGGTGAAGCGCACCTTTCGCCCGTCGCAGAGGGCGATTGCGGGGCGCGGGCGGATGCGCCCCTGTCGAATGTAGCCGAGCGCCTCGGTGCCGAACGTCGGATGGCGCTCGAAGAGCCGGTGCGACGGCTCGGGCAAACCGTAATCCCGATAGCGGCCGATCAAGAGCCGGATCAGACCCTTCAGAACCAAACGCTGGGCGGGGATCGGGAGCGACCAGATCGGCAGGTCGGTGAGTGGGCGACCCAGTGCCACTTTCGGAAGGAACCAGGCTCCACTGCGCATGCTCCAGTCGGTCGAACGCGCCACCCGGGCACATTCGGAGGCAATGTCGCAGCCCGAGTTGCCGGCGCCGATGACGAGAACGCGGGCGCCGGCGACGTCGGCCGATGACTTGTAGGCGCGCGCGTGCATCACGCGGCCGGAGAACGCCCCGGGCAGATCCGGCTCGAGCGGGTCCCAATGGTGACCATTGCAAACGACGACGCCCTTGTAGGTGCGCTGCTCGCCATGCTCGAAGCGCACCATCCAGGTGTCGTCCGGCTGCGGGCGAGCGTCGATGACCCGTCGCCCGAACTCGATGTGCCGCGCGAGATCCCTGTCGCGGGCAAAGCTCTCGAGGTAGGCCTGCATCTGGCGCGCCGAGGGAAAGTCGGGGTAATCGGCGGGCATCGGGTAGTCGGCGAATGCCGTCGACCGCTTGGACGATACGATATGCGTCGTGTCGTAGACACCCGAGTGCCAGTTCCCACCCAAACCGGCATTGGCATCGACATGATCGAAGGCGACCGCTTCGCGCCGCAATGCCGCGGCCATCGCCAACCCGACAGGGCCGGCTCCGATGATGACCAGGCGGTCCCTGCGCATCGTCCGCTCCGCTCCCCCCAAAGGCTCTCCGAGTTTGCCCGAGCGCCCCGCGCCCGTTAACCGGTTTGCATCGGCAGCGTTAACGATGCTCGCCACTGGGCTGGCGCCGCAGAACCAACAAAGTTGCGCCGTCTTGCGACACCGGATCGGCGAATTGCCGCCCCGGCGTGCCGCTATGTTCGCTCATCGACCACAACTGATCACTGCGTCGGGCACGTCTCACCGAGGCTCGATCTGCAGCGGCGCGTTAACCGAAAATCAACCATAGCGTGGATAGAGTCGCGGCATGTCTGTGATGCGTCCCGTGTCCGCTGTCCTGGCGATCTGCTGCCTCCTGGCCCTTGCGGCCTGCGGGGGTTCCGGCGCGAGCAAATCCGTGGGACTTGGCGCCGGCTTTCCGCGGCTGATGTCGAAGCCCGCACCCTGGCGGAGCCAGGAAGAGAGCAAGTGCCTTGCGCTCGGGATCGTGAAGCCGTCGCCGTTCCTCGTCCAGCGAGCCTCGCTCGGCGGCCCAGGGTCCTCCTGCGGCGCAGAACGTCCCTTCGAAATGTCGGCGGCCCTCGGAGGCCGCGTCGCCATGCGGCCGACAGCGCTCCTGCAATGCGCCATGGTGCCCGCGATCGACAAATGGATGGGCGAGGTCGTCCAGCGCGCGGCCCAGCGGCATTTCGGGCTGCAGGTGATCGAGATCAAGGTGGCTGCATCCTACGCCTGCCGCCCGATCAATCACCAGCGCGGCGCACGGTTGTCGGAGCACGGTTTCGCCAACGCGCTCGACGTCTCAGGCTTCATGCTGGCGGACGGTCGCTGGATCAGGGTCAAGTCGGGCTGGTGGGGCGATGTGCGCGAGCGCAGCTTCCTGCGCGACGTTCACCGTGGCGGGTGTTCGATCTTCATGACGGTGCTGGGCCCCAACTACGACAGCTTCCACCGGGACCACTTCCATTTCGATCTCGCATGGCATGGCCGCGAGGGCGACAAGCAGATCTGCCGCTGAGCGCGATCACCGACGCGATGCGGCCCGCCGCGATGCGATGGCGGCGTCGAACGCCCTGGCGAAGGCGACAGATCCTGCCTTCAGCACATTCTGGTCCATGCGGCTCTCGAGCGCCTGCAGCAGCTCGGCGCCCGTCTTGTCCTTGACGATCGGATTGCGATTGTAGGCCTTCTCGGCGAAGAAATTCGAAGTCGGCATGTCGCGACCGGGCGTGGCCATCATGTCGAGGCCGGTCTGCGGGCCAGCCAGGTTCATCAGTTCGATCTCGGCTCCCGACAGGCGCGGCCGTCCCGCCTTCTCGGCGTAATCGCGAACGCCCTTCAGCTTGATCGTCTGGAGCCATGGTCCGATATCGGCGTCGAGATTGAGCGCATGGATGCCGAGGCCCCTCGGGGTCCGAGCGAACGCGACGTGGGCGCTCCAGTTGTTCGGCACGGCGCGGACGGCACGGATCATCTTGCGAAGCGCGCGAACTCTCGACCGGATGGACGCCGCTGACGCCGACGAGACCCCGGGGGATACCGCCAGCGCCTCGAGGCGGCTCACGAACGTGTCGCCATGCTTGACCAGTTCGTTGACCGAATTCGCCCCGAGCAACTGGGCATAGCCCAACGCCGACGAGATCGGACGGCCCTTCTTCGTCTCGGGGTCGATGCCGGCCTGCATGTCGAACGTGCCACGGCCGCCAGTCTCGAGCGCATAGACGCGCACGACCTGATCCTTGGTCAGGCCAAGCGAGAGCGACTCCTCGGCGTAGCGGCGCATGAACTGCGCTTCCGACGAGCGGACGGGGACGAAGCCGAACTCCTTGCGCGCGCTCGCAAGAAAATCGGAGACCACGGCCATGTCGTCGTCCGGCTTCGTCGGCGGACGCAGCGACGCGATGATTTTTGCGACATCGGCGGGGAGCGGCGGCCCGGCATAGCGCGGCGGCTGGACGGCCACGAAATCGCCGACCGTGAACGGTTGTCCGGCCGCCCGCTTGCGACGGCGCTGCTCGCGCATATCGTCGACGGCCGACCAGTACTCGGCGGAGTGGCGATCGTGATGAGCGCGGGCGCGGAGATAGAGGACATACCGGCGTTGCTGCGTCTCGGTGAGGCGCGATGCCAACTCGGACCCGATGGACTGTGCGCGAGCCGGCAGGCTCAGAGCGCCAGCAGCGATCACCAATGCCGCCACCACGGTGGCGACCCGCGCCGTGAGTTGCCCAAGCCCTGCCGTCACGTTGCTTCCTGCTCCGCCATCCGCGCCGCACGCGCCCGACATCACGCCTAACATCGGCGACCTGACGCGAACATCAAATTATGGACTGAGCATGGCGGACCCTGGGTGGCCGGGGACGCCACCCAGGGTCGAGGTTGGGCCTTCGACACCGTGTTCGACACGGGTTCGAAGGCTGGGCCATCGTGAGGGGGACGATGGCCCCAACGCCGCGGGGAGAGGCGGCGTCTCAGTGGATCGGCGAGGGACGTCGTGCCCACTGCCATAGGCGTCAAACGCCTGTGTCCTCACTAATCCGATAGCCGTTAATTAGGGTGATCCGCCGCGCTTTCGAGAGTGCGACGGATCACGACACTTCACGATCCCGTGTGTCCAATCCAGGGATCAGAACTTGTAGCTGAGGCCAGCCCGCACAAGATGGATGTCGTTGTCGAATTTCATCATCTCGTTCTCGAGATTTCGCACCTCGTATTCCGCCGTATCCACGTAGAGATATTCGAGGCGACCGACGAGGCTCTGGGAGAATGCATATTCGGCACCCGCACCGACGGCGAGGCCGGGGCGCATTTCGCTCAACGTCAGGAAGCGCGCTGCATTCAAGGGATTTCCGCCCGCGTTCTCGATATCCACGAACGCGAAGCCGGCCGTGACGTAGGGGAGGAAGCGACCGAACGCGTAGCCCAACCGCGCGCGCGCGGTGCCGAACATGCCCGTTTTCAATCTTAGAACGTCGTCGTCCTTGATGACGATCCGCTCGGTATCGATCCCGAGCATGCCGAGTTCCGCCTCGACGCCGATCACCCACGAATTCGGCATCATGTAATTGTATCCGACGTGCGCAGACAAACTGGTGCCGCTCGAATCGAGCCAAACCTGGCCGTGGTCGTTCTTGCCGTTCTGGCGATCGTAGAAATGATCGGTATTGGCGAATGCGCCACCGGCAGATGCGCCGAAATAGAGACCGGTCCAGTTGTAGACCGGCTCGCCGTAGGTCTCGAACTGCGGGGCGGGCGGTCGACCGTTTGCCTCTGCCGCCCCCGTCGCGAAGCAGGACAAGGTCACGAGCGCACTCGCGACGACTGCCGGTAATGCTCTTTTCGATCGGTTCATTCGATTGACTCCTGCCCGTACTCGTTCTGGTTTCCGTCGAATTTCTCGAACTTCCAGATCGCGCGGATGGTTCACCGCGGCGCGGGCTCGGCCTGGCGTGCCGCAAGCATGGTTCCGGCCACACGGCGCAGCCGACCCATCAAGCCGCGGGGCGACGGCAACGACGCCTCGA
>JBGSJD010000560.1:0-2886 GCA_041742195.1 Hyphomicrobiaceae bacterium | reverse complement strand
CCGGCCCGTTCTCGCCGAAAAGCCCTTCGCCTGCACCCTCGCCGAGGGCCGGGCCATCGTCGCGGCCGCCGAAGCAGCGGGCGCCCCCCTCGCGGTCGGCTACATGAAGCGCCATGATGCGGGTGTGGCCCTCTTTCGCGGTCGCCTCGCGGCGTTGCGCGCGTCGGGCGAGGTGGGCGCCATCGTCCACGTCGCCATTCGCGACTATTGCGCAACCTACGCCATTCCCCCGCCCTATCACGTCCGCTCGCGCGAGCGCCGTCCCTATCGCTATCCGATGGGCGATCCCGCCCCGGACGGCCTGCCGGATTGTCAGCACGCCGACTACGAGTACACGCTGAACGTCGCGAGCCACGACCTGAACCTCGTCCGCCATCTGCTTGGCGACGCGCTGACGGCCGGCGCCTTCTCTGTGCGCAGCGGTCGGATACAGGTTGCCCACCTCGAGTCGAGCGCCTATCCCGTCACGCTGACGCTCGGGCGGGTCGACACCGGCCGCTGGGATCAGACGATCGAGGTCGTCTTCGAGAAGGCCGTGCTGCGATTGCATGTGCCGTCGGCGCTGGCCCGCCAGGAAGCCGCGCGTATCGAATGCGTGCGCGGCGGCGCCGTGGTGGTCGAGGAGGCGCCGGTGAATGCCCGGGAATGGGCGTTCAAGGCGCAGGCGCGACACGTCCTCGAGGTCGCTCGGGGGACGGCCGCGCCGATCGCATCGGGACGTGACGCGCTGGTCGATCTGGCACTCATCGAGGAGCTTTGGATGTCCGCGAAGTGGAGCAGGCAATGACGGTTCGGCTGGCCGAGACGAGAACGACATGCAGGCTGTGCAAGAGCCCCGCGCTCTGGAAGGCCGTACCCCTGAGCCCTTTGCCGGTCGCCTCGCCGAACGTCGGCATGAGCGCCAGGATCGCCGAGACGGCGCCGGCGGACCTCTGGCAATGCCGTGACTGCGGCTTCCTGCAGCTCGCGACCATCGTCAATCCCGAGTTCCAGTACCGGAACTTCCAGTATTTCACCGGGATCTCGGTCGGGCTCCGCGAGCATTTCGGCGAGCTGATCGGCGGTCTCGCGAAATCCGGGGATATCGGACCCGGCAAGCTGGTTGTCGATATCGGCAGCAACGACGGCTCGCTCCTGCGCTTCGCCAAGGACCTCGGCGCGCGCGTCGTGGGGATAGATCCGGCCGAGAAGATCGCCAGGGCGGCGACCGAGGCAGGCATCCCGACCATCGCCGATTTCTTCAACCGCGCCATGGGCGCACGCATGGCCACCGACCATGGCCGCGCCGACGTCATCATCTCGAACAACACTGTCGCCAACATCGACGACCTCGACGACTTCTTCGGCGGCATGGATACGCTGCTGTCGCCGTCGGGGCTCGTCATCATCGAAACCCAGTACGGCCTCGACGTGCTCCAGAAGACGCTCCTCGACGTCATCTATCACGAGCACGTCTCCTACTTCGCCGTGAAGCCGACGGCGCGCTACCTCGCGGCCCTCGGCCTCGAACTCGTCGACGCCGAGAAGATCGCGCCGAAAGGCGGCTCGATCCGCTTCCACATCCAGCGTCAGGGTGGCCCGCGGCCGGTCTCGCCGCGCGTTGCGGCGCTGATCGCGGAGGAGGAGGCGGCGGGCCTCTACGGCACGCCGATGTTCGAGGCTTTCAACGCCCGCATTGCCGCGATCGGCGCGGAACTCCGCGCGCGGCTCGAAACCTCGCGTCAGCGGACGGGACGGTCGCTCGCCTATGGCTCGTCGGTCGGTTGCGCGGCGCTCGTCCACTACTTCGATCTCGGGCCCCATATCGACGCCGTCTTCGACGACACGCCACTGACCAACTACATGCGCACGTCCGCCGGCAACGTCCCCGTCCTCTCCGGCCGCCAGCTCGTCAACGAGGCCCCGACCGACGTCGTCGTCCTGGCCTGGCGTTACACCCGCAACATCGCAGCCAATCAGCCCGAGTTCGTGAAGGCCGGCGGCCGCTTCGTCCAGGCCCTGCCCGAGGTCGTGGCCGTCGACTGAGCCACCAGCCACCCATCCCGCTCCAATGATCAGGAAATCACCATGTCACGCCTCGATGATCTGACTGTCGTCGCCGATATCGGCGCCCGCTACGGTATGCACCCGAGCTGGAACGGCTTCGATGCCCCGCTTCGCTACATCGCCTTCGAGCCCGACACCGAGGAAGCCGACCGGCTCCGCGCGATCTACACGAAGTCGCCCATATTCTCCTACGAGGTGCACGAGACCGCGCTCGACCGCCAGAAGGGCACGCGGGACTTCCACCTCCTCAAGCATCGCGGCCTCAGCTCCTGTCTGAAGCCCGATCTGACCTCCGAGTGCTTCCGTCATCTCAAGCCCGGCCAGGCCGAGATCGAGCGCATCATCAAGATCGAAACCGAGCGCGCCGACGACGTCTTCGAAGGGCTCGGCGTGGTGCCGGACTTCTTGAAGGTCGACACCGAAGGTACCGAACAGGACGTCATCGAGGGCGCCGAGCGGCTCCTCGGCAAGGGCGTGCTGGGCATCCGCTCGAGCTGCAACTTCCAGCCCTGCTTCATCGGCCAGAAGCTGTTCTCCGAGAGCCACGACTACCTGCTGGCGCGCGACTACATCCTCCTGAACCTCGACTACAAGGGTTACGGCTATCCGCGCCTCGGCCTGTTCCGCAAGCCCGACCCGATCGAGAACGAGGACTTCCGCTACGGCATCCTCGTCGCCGCCGACGCCGTCTGGATCCGCCGCCCCGAGCAGCTCTCGACGCTGTTCAAGGGCGAGGCGGCGACCATCGCGGCGCTGAAGCTCGCCTACTTCTGCTATCTGAACAACGCGCCGGACCTCGCCGTCGACATCCTCCGCGACGAGGCCGTGGCCGGCCGCCTG
>JBGSJD010000559.1:0-5053 GCA_041742195.1 Hyphomicrobiaceae bacterium | reverse complement strand
TTCGCACGGGGGGCGCGACCAGCGGTTCGACGTCGACTTCGCCGTGGAGGATCGCCCGGAACGCCGTGATGCTCTGTGGCCGGTCGCGGGGGCGCAACCTGAGCCCCGCCCCGATGGCCTTGATGAAGGCCGGTCGATAGGTGTCGAGTACGGCCGGCTCGAGCGTCTCTTCGAGCGGCAACACGCCGTCGTGCAGTTGCCGCTTGGCGGCTTCTTCGGGCGGCTGGCCGGTCATGGCGGCATAGATGGTCGCCGACAGCGAATAGATATCGCTCCACGCGCCCTGCAGCTTCGTGTCGAGCGTGTACTGCTCCGGCGGCGAATAGCCGTGCTTCACGATGGCGCCGATGGTGTGGCTGTGCTCGCGCACGAGATGCCGCGCCGCGCCGAAGTCGATCAGCACCGGCTTGCCGCTGGGGCGGATGATGACGTTGTCGGGCGCGATATCGCGATGGAACATGCCCTTGGCATGCACGACGTCCAGCGCCGCGAGCAGTGGCTCGATGATGTTGTCGAGTTCGCCCTGCGTCGGGCGCCGGCCGATCGACTTGAGCCACGCCTTGAGGCTCTGCCCTTCCTCGAACTCCAGCACCATGTAGGCGGTGTTGAACTGCTCGAAGAGGTTGATGACGCGCACGATGTGCTCGTGCCGGAACTTGGCGAGCGTCCGTGCCTCGTCGAGGAAGTAGCGCTTGCCCTTGTCGAAGAAATCCTGCTGCCCGCCCCGCGTCGACGAGCGGATGGTCGTCGATCCGTCCCGATAGGCGAACTCGGCGGGAAAGTACTCCTTGATCGCGACATCCCGATCGAAGCGCATGTCGCGCGCCAGATAGGTCACGCCGAACCCGCCGGGTCCGAGCACGGTGTCGATCCTGTATTGATCGCTACCATTGCCAAGAATAGTATCGGTCGGCAATGGTTGGCGACCCACGCTGAGGGCTCCGTTCTTGGGCTGGTGACGTGCCGACACTGTATAATTTGGTCGAGTCGCTTGGCAATGAGCAAACGGCGTTCACTTATTCGAGAGAATGCCTTTTGGGATGGCTGCCTCTCACCATTATGATGCCCGGCGACGTAATGCGTCTGACATCCGTTACCGGCCGGAGGCGTGGTTCCGCTCAGTGGCGGTGCGTCGAGGGCAGTTGAAGGTCGAACGCCATCTGATAATCCAGAGCTACCGGACAAGATCCATGAAGCATCCGACCCGCGACCCCTCCGACCAGATCAATCGCCGCGACGCGGCGGACGAGGCGACCATCATCATCGGCGCCGAGGAGCCGGCGCACGAGACGGTCGTCGCCCCCCATACAACCCCGGAGCGCGTTCCTGTGGCGAAGTCCATTCCTGCCGACCCGGGTCACACGCGGATCTTGCGTCCGATCGGCGCCTCGGTCGAGGATATCAAGTCCGACCCCGTCGTGGGTTGGCTGGTCGTGCTCTCGGGGCCGGGCAAGGGCAACTTCCGGCCCATCTACAGCGGGTCGAACACCATCGGCCGGTCGTCCAGCCAGCGCATCCCGATCGACTTCGGTGACGATGCCATCTCCAGCGAGAAGCAGGCGTTCCTGGTTTATGACGGCCGCAAGCGTCAGTTCCAGCTGGTCCCGAACCTCGAGCGTCCGAACCTCGTCCACCTGAACGACTCGGCGCTGCTCGCCAACGGCGAATTGAAGCCCCACGACAAGATCACGCTCGGCGCGACGATGCTTCTGTTCGTCCCGCTCTGCGGCCCCGAATTCGACTGGTCCGACGTGAAATGACGGCCCGGACGTCGGCGTCCTCATGATGCTGGGCGCCGCCACGGGTCTGAGCCCACCGGCTCAGACCCGTGGCGGGCGTGTTCACGAATTCGCCCGAGTTGTGTTTTGACCCGATGGTTGGACTGTACGCTTGCATGAGGGCGGCGGAGACCGTGTCCTGCCGCAGCAGGGCTGAGGTCGCTATTCACCTGCTCCGCCTCGAGGATCGTCGCCTGAACTCCAGAAGTTTCTTGATCGGGATTGGTGCATGTACGCGGAATTGATCGACCTGCTCAAGGGCCTCAAGCCGGGTAATATGCTGCTCGTTCAGGCGTGTATCGTCATCCTGATCCCCTACCTGTTGTGGCGCCCACTCAAGCTCGGGAACTGGTTTCCGCTCGGTGTCATCCAGATTTTCTGCGGTGTGCTGCTTGGCCCTGCCGTGTTCGGCGCCCTGGCGCCTGACTTGTTCAAGGCGCTGTTTGGCCTCATCGAGAAGGGCGGCCAGGTCATCAATCGCGCGGACGGCATCGCGGCGCTCGCAACCATCGCGGTTTGTCTGTTCGGATTCCTTGCCGGTGCCGATGCCGACAAGGAACTCGTCCGCAAGTCCGGCCGCACGGTCTTCCTGATCGGTGTGCCCGGGATGCTGATCGGCTGGGCCATCGGCATCGTGGCCGGGTTCGGCATTTATTACTTCATCCCGGCAGCCCACAACTACAAGCCGCCGGTCGTGTCGTTTGCGCTCGCCTACGGCCTCGTGATCGCGGTCTCGGCGCTGCCGATCCTCGCGCTCATTTTGCGCGAACTCAAGATGACCCAGAATCGTATCGGCGCGGTTGCGTTGGCCAGTGCCGGCCTCGCGGACACTCTGATGTGGATCGGCCTCGCCTTGGTCGCGGCCCTTGCCGGCATCGGCGGGACCATCTCGCAGGCGTTGTTCACGGCCTTTTTGGGCGGCGCTTTGTCGATCGGATTTACGCTCTACGTTGCCTCCCCGATCCTCAATCGGATGATGGCCAAGGAGGCTCCGGAAAGTGCGATCATGACTCTCGCGGCGCTGTCGATTTTCGTCGCCTCCGCGATCACGTCCATCACCGAGCTTCATCCTGTCCTTGGCGCGTTCGTCGCGGGCGTGTTTCTGCCGGACAAGGTCCGCGAGATGGCGGCCCACAGCCTCGATCGCCCGACCAGTCTCGTACTCATGCCGTTCTTCTTCCTCATCACAGGGCTGCGGACCGACTTTTCCTTCACGGATCCGACCGTCTGGATACTGTTCACGATCTCGAGTGTGCTCTGCGTCTTCGGCAAGGTGATCGGGCACGGCCTTGCGGCGCGGATGGCCGGCGAGAACTGGCCATTCTCAATCGGGATCGGCATGCTCCTGCAGACCAAGGGTCTGATGGGCATCATCGTGATCACGGTGTTCCGCGACAAGGAGATCGTATCGCCGCTGATGTTCTCGACGGCCGTCCTGATGTGCATGTTTTCGACCGGCATCACCACCATCGCCATGCGGAGCCTCCAGAAGCGGTTCGGCGACTTGCTGACGGAGGGCGGCGCGGCGGCTGCGGCTCCGATCATCGAGACGGCTGGGCCGACCGTGGCGCAGGCTCCGGCTCCGGCCGCGGCCTCGGCTCTGGCCACCCTCGAGTTTGCCGAGGACCTCGGAACCTTCAGCGTGGTCTCGCCGACGGCCTCGATAGGGCGCCACACCGAGGACGATATTCGCATCAACGACATTCGGGTCTCGCGCCGCCACGCTCGCCTGTCGCTCAATCAGGACGGCAAGTTCGAGCTCCACAACCAGACGGCGGATCGCGCCAGCGCCAACCCGATCCTCGTCAATGGCGTCGAGCACGAGCACGCCGTGCTTGCGGACGGCGACAGCGTCGTGCTCGGCGGCGCGCCGGCCTTCGTCTTCCGGTACGCCAAGCGCTGATCGGCGAGAGCACGGGATGGCGGCGCGCCGACGGAGTTGCTCGCGCGGTCGCGCCGTCCTACGGTTTCCCTCGGATCACGATAAACCCGGCGCCGCATCGGCTGCGCCGCAACTCCGGGGAGCCCCAATGGCATTCGACGCCGCCAAGCCAGATCTCGTCATCGCAGTCATCGGCACCGGCACTATGGGCCGTGGCATCGTCCAGGTGTCGGCGGCTGGCGGCATGCACGTCATCGCCTACGACGAGAAGCCGGGTGGCGCCGCGGCCGCAAAGGACTTCTGCGGCAAGATGTTCGAGCGCAGCGCCGAGAAGGGCCAGATGTCGCCCGAGGCGGCGAAGGCAGCCGGCGACAGGATCTCCGTCGCGGCGAGCCTCGCCGAGGTGGCCCGCGCCGACGTGGTCATCGAGGCCGTCTTCGAGCGCCTCGACATCAAGCAGGACCTCTTCGAGAAGCTCGATGCGATCTGCCCACCGCACGTCATCCTGGCCTCGAACACCTCGTCGCTGCCGGTGACGGCCATCGCGGCGCGCACGAAGCACCCCGAGCGCTGCGCCGGCATGCACTTCTTCAACCCCGTGCCCCTGATGCGCCTCGTCGAGGTGATCCCGGGCCTGAAGACCGACCCGAGCGTGAGCGAGGCGCTCATGACCATCGGCCGTCGCATGACGCGCGAGCCGGTGCTCTGCGTCGATAGCCCCGGCTTCCTCGTCAATCACATCGGCCGGGGACTCGGGCCGGAGTCACAGCGCATCCTGCAGGAGGGCATCGCCTCGATCGACGAGATCGACCGCATCCTGACAGGTGCGCCGGGCTTCCGCATGGGCCCCTTCACGCTCGGCGACATGGTCGGCATCGACGTCGGCAACGCCGCGATGGCCTCGATGTACGAGCAGTTCTTCCACGAGCCCGCCTATGCGCCCTCGCCCTTGATGGCCCTGCGCGCGTCGGGCGGTCTGTATGGCCAGAAGACGGGCTCGGGCTGGTACACCTACAAGGACGGCAAGAAGATCGAGCCCGCGGCGCGCCCCGTGCCGACGGCGAAGCCGAAGTCGGTCTGGGTGCGCCCGTCCGACAACAATCAGGACCTTCAGGCGCCCTTCCTCGAGTACCTGAAATCCACCGGCGTCGAGATCGAGCGCTCGTCGGCGCCCTCGAAGGACGCCCTGATCGTCATCACGCCGGTCGGTTATGACGTCACGACCGCCGTGCAGGACCTCAAGGTCGACGGTGCGCGCACGGTGGCCGTCGACGTGCTGTTCGGCATGAAGGGCCCGCGCACCGTGATGGTCTCGCCGGCGACGGCGCCCGAGTTCCGCGATAGGGCGCACGCCATGATGGCGGCGGACGGCCAGCCCGTCGTCGTGATCAAC
>JBGSJD010000558.1:0-6717 GCA_041742195.1 Hyphomicrobiaceae bacterium | reverse complement strand
GGCGGCGCTCACCCGGCCGCGCCCGGTGCAACGGCCGATTGGCCGGCACGCTCGACGGTGCGCAGCGTCAGCGCCTTGATGCGCCGCCTGAGAATTTCGTTTCGCATGGCCTTCAGGTGCATGGCGAGCATCATCAGCGTGAACCCGACGGCCATGACGAGGAGCGGCGTCCGGAACACCGGATCGAGCGTCGCGGTGAAACGTGTCGAGGGCTGATGCAACGTATGCCACCAGTCGACCGAGAACTTGATGACGGGCAGGATCACGATGCCAACGAGCGCCAGCACAGCCGTCAGCCGTCCGGCCAATGTCTCGTCGTCGATCGACGACCGGAGCGCGATCAGCCCGAGGTAGAGGAAGAACAGGATCAGCACCGAAGTGAGCCGCGCGTCCCACACCCAGTAGGCGCCCCACATCGGTTTGCCCCACAGCGAACCTGTGACCAGCGCCAGCAGCGTGAACGCCGCCCCGAGCGGCGCCGCCGCCTTGGCCGAGACATCCGCCAGCGGATGCCGGAACACGAGCAGCCCCAGGCTCGAGACCGCGATCATGAGGTAGATGGCCATGGCCAGCCAGGCCGACGGCACATGGATGAACATGATCTTGACGGTATGGCCCTGCTGATAGTCCGGCGGCGCCTGGAAGCTGAGCCAGAGGCCAAGACCGATCACGGCCAAGGCGGCGACCGCCAGCACTGGCATCAGCCAGCCCGACAGAGCCATGAAACGCGAAGGATTAGCCAGCCGCTCGGCCAGTGTCGCCGTTCTTGCCATGGCGCCTAGCTAGGACGTCGCCGCTCCGACCGCAACACGACCCTTTGGCGCATCTTGCCCGCCCTGTGATCGAATTCCGCCTCTCCTCCACAAGCGGCGGCGTTCATTGTGCAGTGCCGCATCACAAGTCGTTGCAGCACCTTGCCGTTCGCCGCTAGAACAACGTCGTGCGCGGTTGCACGCGCCTGGCCCGAAGCGGTCGGGCGGCGGGGCCGGCACCTTGTACGGAACGCTCTTGGCCAGCAAGGCTTGGGCCGGCATCCGGCATGAGGAAACGATCCAGGGAATGAGAGCGCGATGCAGGCGAGCGAGATCGCAGCGCGGGCCAGAGCACGCATGGCCCCGACGGACATCTCCAACCCCAAGTATTTCCACAAGGTTGTCGATTGCCAATGGGCATGCCCCACGCACACACCGGTGCCGGAATACATCCGATTGATCGCCCAGGGTCGCTATGCGGCGGCCTACATGCTGAATTGGGAATCGAACGTCTTCCCGGGCATCCTCGGCCGCGTCTGCGATCGCCCCTGTGAGCCGGCCTGCCGGCGCGGTCGCCTCCAGACCAGCAACGAGCCGAACGCCAAGGACCCCTCGAGGAAGAACGCCGAGCCGGTCGCAATCTGCCGCCTGAAGCGTGTCGCCGCCGACTACAAGGGCGACATCGACGGCTTCCTGCCGGAGATCCCGGTCCAAAAGAACGGCAAGCGCATTGCCCTGCTCGGCGCCGGCCCGGCCTCCCTCACCGTCGCCCGCGATCTGATGCCGCTCGGCTACCACGTCGTCCTCTACGACAAGGACCCGAAGGGCGGCGGCCTGATGCGCACCAACATTCCGTCCTTTCGCCTGCCGGTCGAGGTCCTCGACGACGAAGTGGACCGCATCACCGGTTTCGGCGTCGAGACGCGCTTCGGCCACGAGGTGACGAGCCTGAAGTCCATTCTCGACGAGGGCTACGACGCCGTCTTCGTCGGCACTGGCGCGCCCCGCGGCAAGGATCTCGACGTGCCCGGCCGCAAGGAGGCCGCGGCCAACATCCACATCGGCATCGACTTCCTGACCTCGGTCGCCTTCGGCCACAACGACAAGATCGGCAAGCGCGTCGTCGTCATCGGCGGCGGCAACACAGCCATGGACTGCTGCCGCACTGCGCTGCGCCTCGGCGCCGAGGCCGTCACGGTCACGGTGCGCTCGCCGCGCAAGGTGATGAAGGCCTCCGAGTGGGAGATCAAGGACGCCATCCACGAAGGCATCCCGATCCTCGACAATCACGCCCCGAAGTCCTTCGTCATCGAGAACGGCAAGCTGGCCGGCGTCGTCTTCGAAAAGATGATCGAGACCGGCGTCGACGCGCGGGGCCGTCCGCAGCTCAAGGCCTCCGGCGAGTTCGTCACCATCCCCTGCGACGACGTGCTGATGGCCATCGGCCAGGACAACGCCTTCCCCTGGATCGAGCGCGACCTCGGCCTCGAGTTCGGCGAATGGGAGATGCCGAAGGTCGACCGCGTCACCTTCATGTCGACCCGTCCCGGCGTCTTCTTCGGTGGCGACGCGGCCTGGGGGCCCGAGAACATCATCTGGGCCGTCTCGCACGGCCATCAGGCGGCGATCTCGATCGACGCGTTCTGCCATGGCCGCACCGTCACCGAGCGCCCGGCGCCGGGCCACACCCTCGTCTCCCAGAAGATGGGCATTCACGAGTGGTCCTACTCCAACAACTACGACGCGGGCACCCGCGTCGCCGTTCCTCACGCCGACCTGAAGACGTCGATCCGCAACCTCAAGCTCGAGGTCGAACTCGGCTACGACGACAAGCTGGCGGCCAGGGAAGTGGAGCGCTGCCTCAACTGCGACGTGCAGACCGTGTTTACCGGCTCGCTGTGCATCGAGTGCGACGCCTGCATGGACATCTGCCCCGTCGACTGCATCAACTTCATCGACAACGCCCCCGAGGACGAGTTGCGCGCCTCGCTGCGCGTTCCGGCCGTGAACGCGACGCAGGACATCTACGCCTCCGGCGCCCTCAAGACCGGCCGCATCATGGCCAAGGACGAGGACGTCTGCCTGCACTGCGGGCTCTGCGCCGAGCGATGTCCGACGGGCGCCTGGGACATGCAGAAGTTCTTCTATGTGGAGCCGCAGGCGTCGTCCGCCTGCCTCTCGCACCACAACGCCTACCTCCGATAGCCGTCCCTGCGAGCGAGCAGGGGCAATCAGCCAGGACCGATTGGCCAGGACACATGGGCATGAGCGGCACCAACGACTTCGTCATCAAGTTCGCGACCGTCAACGGCTCGGGCAGCGCCTCGGCGAACACCATTTTCGCCAAGACGCTGTTCCGCATGGGCATCCCGGTTTCCCCGAAGAACATCTTCCCGTCCAACATCCAGGGCCTGCCGACCTGGTACGAGGTGCGCGTCTCCGAGGCCGGCTACACCGCGCGTCGTGACGGCATCGACATGATGGTCGCCATGAACCCGCAGACCTACGCCAACGACGTGGCGGAGGTCGTTGCCGGCGGCTGGCTGCTTTACGACAGCACCATGCCGCGCCTCTGGCAGCGGACTGACATCAAGGTGCTGGGCCTGCCCATCGCCGAGATCTGCGCCCGCATCTGGAAGGACCCGCGCCAGCGCCAGCTCTTCAAGAACATGGTCTACGTCGGCGCCCTCACGGGCCTCATCGACATCGACCTGAAGGTGCTCGAAAGCGTCATCGCCGACCAGTTGAAGGGCAAGGAGAAGCTGCTCGCCGCCAACATGCAGGCGGTCCAGATCGGCCGCGAATACGCGCTCGAGAATTTCACCTGCCCGCTGCCGATCAAGGTCCGAACCGCCGAGGGCGCCAAGGGCAAGATCATGGTCACCGGCAACGAGGCGGCCGGCCTCGGCGCGGTTTACGCCGGCGCCACGGTCTGCGCCTGGTACCCCATCACGCCCTCGACCTCTCTCGCCGAAGGCTACGAGAAGCACGCCCGCCGTTTCCGCGTCACCAAGGACGGCCATCGCAACTACGCCATCGTGCAGGCCGAGGACGAACTCGCCGCCATCGGCATCGCCATCGGCGGCGGCTGGAACGGCGCCCGCTCCTTCACCGCGACCTCGGGGCCCGGCATCTCGCTCATGAGCGAGTTCCTGGGGCTCGCTTATTTCGCCGAGATCCCGGTCGTCCTCTACAACATCCAGCGCGGCGGCCCCTCGACCGGCATGCCGACGCGGACCGGCCAGCCGGACATCATCTCCTGCGCCTACGCGAGCCACGGCGATACGAAGCACGTGCTCCTGTTCCCGTCGAACCCGACCGAATGCTTCTCGATGAGCGCCGACGCCTTCGACCTCGCCGAGCGTCTCCAGACGCCGGTCATGGTCATGTCGGATCTCGACATTGGCATGAACGACTGGATGACCGATCCCTTCACCTGGGACGACAGCCGGGTCGCCGACCGCGGCAAGGTGCTCTCGCGCGAAGAACTCGAGGGCTTCGCCAAGGCCAAGGGCAAGCCCTGGGGCCGCTATCTCGACGTCGACGGCGACGCGATCCCCTACCGCACGCTGCCGGGCACCCACGAGACCATGGGTTCCTACTTCACGCGCGGGACGAGCCACGACGAATACGCCCGCTACACCGAGGACGGCACGATCCACGCCCGCGTGATCGACCGCATCCGGAAGAAGTTCGACACCGCCGCGACCCTGGTGCCGAAGCCCGAGATCGACACCCGCGATCCGGCCGGAAAGACCGGCCTGATCTACTTCGGCGCCACCCGTCCGGCCGTTCTCGAAGGCCTCGACATGCTGGAGCGGGAAGGCGTCAGGATCAATGCGCTCCGGCTGAAGGCGTTCCCCTTCACCGAGGAGGTCAAGGCCTTCTGCGCCGCCCACGATCGCATCCTCGTCGTCGAGCAGAACCGCGACGCCCAGATGCGCCAGCTCCTCATGGTCGAGGCCGAGGTGCCGCAGGAGAAGTTGCTCTCCGCCCTCAACTACGACGGCACGCCCATGACGGCCGCCTTCGTCCGCGAGGTCGTGCTGAAACTTGTTGAGCCCGCCAAGGCCCAGGCTGCTGAATAACCCAGGGAAGCGCCCAGATGACCTACATCACCAAGCCCCTCGCCCATCATCCGGCCCTGCCGCGCAACGCCCTCGACCTGACGCGCCGCGACTATGAAGGCTCCATGTCGACGCTCTGCGCCGGCTGCGGCCACGACAGCATCACGGCGGCCATCATCGAGGCCTGCTTCGAGATGGACCTGCCGGCCCACCGGATCGCCAAGCTCTCCGGCATCGGCTGCTCGTCCAAAGCCCCGACCTACTTCCTCGGCCGCAGCCACGGCTTCAACTCGGTCCACGGCCGCATGCCGTCGGTGACGACCGGCGCCAACATGGCCAACAAGGATCTGGTCTACATCGGCGTCTCGGGCGATGGCGACACGGCCTCCATCGGCCTCGGCCAGTTCGCGCACGCCGTCCGCCGCAAGCTGAACATGACCTACATCGTCATGAACAACGGCTGCTACGGCCTCACCAAGGGCCAGTTCTCCGCGACCAACGACAAGGCGTCGCCGTCGAAGAAGGGCGAGGCCAACCCCTTCGACGCCATCGACCTCTGCCAGATGGCGATCCAGCTCGGCGCCGGTTTCGTCGGCCGCTCGTTCTCCGGCGACAAGAAGCAGCTGATCCCGCTGATCAAGGCCGCGATCAGCTACAAGGGCTTCGCCTTCCTCGACGTCATCAGCCCGTGCGTGACCTTCAACAATCACTCGGCCTCGACGAAGAGCTTCGACTACGTCCGCGCCCACAACCACGCGGTCGAGAACAAGCTCGATTTCGTCGAGTCGCAGGAGGAGATCACGGTCTCCTACGCGGAAGGCACCACCGCCGCCGTGACGCTTCATGACGGTTCGCGCCTGATCCTCAACAAGCTCGACCACGGCCACGACTTCCGGGACCGCGACGCGGCCATCATGACCATCCGCCAGAACGCCAACGAGGGCCAGGTGGCGACGGGCCTCCTCTACGTCAACGAGACCGGCGACGACCTGCACGACGTGCTCCAGACGCCGGACCGGCCGCTGAACGAGATCCCCGTGTCGGAACTCTGCCCCGGCTCCAAGGCCCTCGAGGCGGTCAACGCCCGCTTCCGCTGATCGCGCTCGTTATCCGCGCGACCTCGCGAACGACAACGCCCGGACCTCGGTCCGGGCGTTGTCATGTCGAGTGTCAGGTTCCGCCGACGAGATGTCCGGAGCGAAGCACCTCGGGCCTCACCCGCGTCCGAGCCACTTGGCCCACCGGCTCGTCTTCTTCTCCGGCTCCGCCGCGGCCGTAGCCTCATCCGCAGCCTCGGCCGGCCCATTCAGCTCCGCCACGAACTTCGAGAAGAACTCGTCCGCGAGCTTCTTCGACGTCGCCTGGATCAGCCGTCCGCCGAGCGCCGCGATCTTGCCGCCGACGTCCGCCTTCGCCGTGTAGGCGAGATCCGTCTCCGCCCCGCCCTCGGCCTCCGTCAGCACCACGTCGGCGCTGCCCTTGGCGAACCCGGCAGCCCCGCCCGAGCCCTGCCCGACGATGGTGTATCGCTCCGGCGGCTGGAGGTTCTGCAACGTCACCGCGCCGGTGAACGTGGCGGAGATCGGCCCGATCTTCAGCCCCACCTTGGCCGCGAGTTCCGTCGGCGACTTCTGCTCCAGTTCCTTGCAGCCCGGAATGCAGCGCTTGAGCACCTCCGGATCGTTGAGCGCCGCCCACACGACGTCGCGCGGTGCCGAGATGCGATATTCGCCGGCGATGTCCATGTCCGGGCTCCCGTCGTTGGCTGTCAGGAAACGTTGTCGCCGCGTCCGCCCGTATCCGCGATGCGGGTGACGCGCCATCCCCCGCCCGCCCGCTCGAACAGGAGCGGCGTCGCGTTGGCGAGCATCGGCGTGTCGATCGCGATGCCGAGGCTC
>JBGSJD010000557.1:0-2379 GCA_041742195.1 Hyphomicrobiaceae bacterium | reverse complement strand
AGTGCCGTTGGCGGCGATCGTCTGGGTCCCTGGGTCCCGTCATCAGCCGGCGCTCCCTGGTGCATCGAGCACAACGGGATTGACCACGTGCGCCGGTCGCCGGCCGAGACTGACGTCGACGATCGACCGCAGCGCCGTGGCGGCGATGTCGAGGAAGCACTCGTCCGTCCAGCAGAGCGCGTGCGGCGTGACGATGACGTTCTCCATTGCGAGCAGCGGGCTCGACGCATCGATCGGCTCGACCTCGGTCACGTCGAGCCCGGCTCCGAGAATACCGCCCGCTGCCAGCACCCGCGCCAGCGCCGCCTCGTCGACGATCGGCCCGCGCGCCATGTTGACGAGATAGGCCGACGGCTTCATCAGCCCGAGCCGGGCCTCGTCGATCAGGTGCCGCGTCTCGTCGGTCAGGAGGCACGCCACCACGACGTAATCGGCCATGCGCATCAGGTTGTCGAGCGGGACGAGTTCGGCCCCGGCCGCGGCGACCCGACCGGCGTCGGCGTAGGGATCGGCCATGACCATGCGGCCGAAGAACGGCCGTGCCAGCGTTGCGAGTTCGAGCCCGATACTGCCCGCCCCGACGATGCCGAGCGTGCGCGACGTGAGCCCCTGTCCCATGTAGAGGGTCCGGTCGTTCCAGCGCCCGGCCCGGACGATCTCGTTCTTTTTCAAGAGCCGGCCCGCGAGCGCGAAGATCATCGTCAGCGCCGCCACCGCGACCGGCCGGCGCACGGCAATCGGCGTGTTCGTGAGCACGACGCCCTTGGCCGAAAGCGCCGCCACGTCGCAGCTGTCGAAGCCGACGCCGTTGCGCGCGACCACCTTGACCCGGCAATCGGCGCCGGAGACCGAGCGTGCCGTCACCCTCGGCAGGTTGACATGAAGGCCATCGTAGCGCGCCGCGATCTCCGGCGTGATCTCCGGCACGTCCTCCGGCAGCCACTCCCACGTGATGGCCGGATTGGCATGGAGTTCGTCGAAAGCGCGGACGTCGAAGGCCGGCGTCCCGTCCGGCCTGAGCAGGTCCCGTGTCACACCGACCTTGAAAGCCATGTCACCCCCTCACTCCGCCACCGATGCGAGCACGTTCCTGACGCCAGCCACCAGCAGGCTGTGATCGGGTCCCGTGGCGAGCATGTTGAAGCCGAGCTTCTTGTACTGCTTCGCCCACGTCGTATCCGCCACGAGGAAGCCGAGGCCCTTCTTGTGCCGGCGCGCGGCCGCGACGACCTTCTTCACCGCCGCGATGTAGGTCGGGTTGTCGAACTGCCCGGGGATGCCGAGAAAGTTCGTCAGATCGAAATGCCCGATCCAGAGCACGTCGATGCCGTCCACCGCCGCGATCTCGTCGACGGCCTCGAGCCCATGCTCGGTCTCGATCTGGGCAATGACGACGTTGCGCGCGTCGGCCGCCTTCATCTTGGCCAGCGGATCGCCGGCCGCGTAATCGTCGTGCGCAAACCCGAACGCCGCCCCGCGCCGGCCCTTTGGCGGATAGTGCGTCGCCTCCGCGATGGCGCGCGCCTCGGCGGCGCTGTTGACCATCGGCACCATGACGCCCTGGCAACCGATGTCGAGGGCACGGGCGAGGAAGTGATACTCGCCCCGCGGCACCCGCACCATCGGCGCGATGGGGAGCCCTCGGCAATGGGCGACCTGCGCCTTGATGGTCTCGAGCGAGGCGCCGGTGTGCTCCATGTCGTAGATGACGTACTCGCAGCCCGCGTGAACGAGCAGCTGCGCCATGCCCGGCGAGTAGAACTCGAACACCATGGCCCCGAGCACCTGCTCGCCCCCGACCACCCGTTGCCGCAAGGATTTCCGCGCCATCGTCTGCCTCCCCGATTGTTGCCTGCTTGCCCCGGAGACTGCCTCAATCGAGACCCGAGGCAAAGCGGCGCGTGCGGCAGGGCGCTTGGCTCGGCCGCGCCGATCTGCTTCTTTGGCCGGCGACCGAAACAACCGACCGGATTGATCCCATGTCACTCGATGCAGCAGCCATCAAGACGCTGGAAGCCGTCACGACGGCGACGATCACGACCATTCTCCTGAAGAAGGGGCTGCGTAACGTCTGGATGCGCGGAACGCAGCCGCTGCGCCCGGGCACGGGAATGCGCAAGGTCGGCAAGGCCTTCACCTTGCGCTTCGTGCCGGCCCGCGAGGACCTCGCCACACCCGAATCCTGGTCGTCCCCGACCTCCACCCGCGCTGCCATCGAGGCCATGCCCGAAGGCTGCATCGCCGTCGCGGACGCCATGGGCGTGACTGACGCCGGTATCTTCGGCGACATCCTCTGCGCCCGCATGATGAAGCGCAACGTGGCGGGCCTCGTCACGGACGGCGTCGTCCGCGACCTCGCCGGCGTCATGGGCACGAACC
>JBGSJD010000556.1:0-2269 GCA_041742195.1 Hyphomicrobiaceae bacterium | reverse complement strand
GTCCCTCGTTGCCGGCGCCGAGCGCACGCGAGATCGCCGACGAGACGCCACCGCCCATGGCGCCTGCCGACATCATCTGGGTCAACGCGATGGTCGGAAACACCAGCGCCATGGCGGCGAGGGCCTCGGTGCCGATCATGCCGATGAAGCTCGTCTCGGCCACGACGGCGATCGACTGGGTCGACAGAGCGATCATGTTGGGCCAGGCCAGCCCGACGAGCGTCGGCAGGATCGGACCGTCGACCAGCGGATTGGCGCGCGCGGCCGGTTTGGAGGGGGCTGGTCCCGGCGGGCGCGGCGTGGCGTCGTTCATGCCAGACTCGTTCCTCATCTTGACGCGCGTCGCGCAACGTCGGACGGCGCATCATGAGCGGACGCTGCCCGCCCGCGCTAGCGATTTTCGACGGAGATCACGTCGCCGAACAGCTCGAACGACTGCCCCTTGACCCGTCCGAGACGGACGGATTCGATGGGGAAGAAGTCGTCGGGGCCGGTGGTGAGGGTGACGCCTGGCAAGAGCAGCGGGGCAGCGAACTGTTTCAGGCTCGCCGCCTGCCGCATGATGTTGGCGCGGGTCAGGTCGTCGCCCGACTTGCGCAGCACCTCGAGCAGCACGTGAGCGGCCATGTAGCCGTAGTTGTGGCCGTCGTCGGCGGGATCGGCGCCCGGCATGTACCTGGCCATGAAGGCCCGCCACGCCTGCACATCGGGTGCATCCCGCCACTGGGGATCGGTCACGTCCTTGCGGTAGAGCGCCAGGATGATGCCTTGCGACGCCTCGAGCCCGGCGGGTTTGAACACAGTGGCGAACGACGCCGAGACGCCATTCAGATAGTGCGCCGGACGCCAGCCGATCTCGGCCGCCTTGCGGATCGCCTGGGCTGCAAACTTCGGCGTCGTGATGTTGAAGAACACGTTGGCGCCCGAGCCCTTCAGCGCGATGATCTGGCTGTCGACCGTCGGGTCCGTCGTCTCGTAGGTGGCGCGAAAAACAACCAGCCGGTGGTTCGCCGCGCCGAGGCCGGCCATGAAGCCCGCGAGATAGTCGCGGCCGTAGTCGTCGTTCTGCATCAGGATGCCGATGCGGGGCTCCGGCACGTTGGCAAGGATATGGCGCGCATAGACGGCGGCCTCGGTGGCGTAGCTCGGTTGCAGGCCGATGGTCCACGGGAAGGCCTTCGGCTGGCCCCATTTCGTGGCGCCGGACGCCACGAAGAGCTGCGGCACCTGCTTCGTGTTCAAGTAGCGATGAATGGCGGAGTTCGGCGCCGTGCCGAGGGTCTGGAAGACGAGCAGGACGTTGTCCTCCTCGACCAGCCGGCGCGTCATTTCGAGGGCGCGGGGCGGCGCGTAGGCGTCGTCGTAGGTGAGGAACGTGAGACGTAGCCCGTTCACGCCGCCGGCTTCATTCGCCATCCGGAGCACGGCCTCGATGGTGCGACCGATGTTGCCGTAGGCGGAGGCCGGCCCCGAGTAGGGGCTCGTGTTGCCGATCCGGATCGCGGTGTCGCTGGCGCCGGGATCGTAGGATTTCTCAGCCCGCGCCTGAGCGGGGAGCGCGACGAGGAGTGTCAGGACGGCGAGCGCAAGACTGCGAAAAGAGCGTGACGTCATTGGTGAGGGGTGTTCCAGCTCAAGGGGCGTCGGGTGGGGCGGCGTTTCGGCCGGCACCTGGTCGCGACATCGCCCAGCGCCGGACCCCGTCGCGCGCAGCGCCGTAGATGCCGGATGGCGCGAGGTAGACGAGGCCGATCAGGACGATGCCGTATATCATGGCGGGCTGAAGTGTCAGCGGCAGTTCGAGCGTGTCGGACAGTGCCCGGGCGACCGTGTCGGCGTAGCGGTGGACCAGATGCACGAACGCTCCGCCAACGAGCGCGCCGGGCAACGTCGCAATGCCCCCGACCACGCCGCCGACGAAGATCGCGAGCGACAGGTCGAAGCGGTAGCTTTCGGGCGAGACGAACTCAAAGAGCAGCGCATGGAGTGCGCCCGCCACGCCCGTGACCGAGGCCGACAGGGCGAATGCGAGGCCCTTCACGCGCGCTGTGTCGATGCCCAGCGCCCGGGCGGCGGTCTCGTTCTCGCGGATCGCCATCATGCTGCGGCCGAAGCCGCTGCGGACGACGTTGCGCACCAAGGCGAAGGCGAGGACCGCGACGGTCACGACGAGCACGAACAGCCATCGGTCCGGCGATAGCGGCAGCCCGAACGGCGCGTCCGGCTTGACGAAGTGGAGCCCTGTCGCGCCACCCGTCAGCGCCTCGAG
>JBGSJD010000555.1:0-5183 GCA_041742195.1 Hyphomicrobiaceae bacterium | reverse complement strand
GCATCATGGCATGAGGTGCCGCGAGGGCGCGCGCCAAAACGAAACGGCGCGGCGCGAGCCGGCGACAATCGCCTAGCCCGTCACCGCGCCGGATCAGATCAGGCCGTCGTGCCGGCCGGACCAGCGGCTCAGGCCTGCAGGGTCCCTTCGTTGTGGGTGACGCCCTTCTCGGAGAGCATCTCCTGCAACTCGCCGGCCTGGAACATCTCGCGGACGATGTCGCAGCCGCCGACGAACTCGCCCTTGATGTAGAGCTGGGGCACGGTCGGCCAGTTGGTGTAGCTCTTGATGCCTTCCCGGATCTCCATGCTCTCGAGCACGTTGACCGGCTTGTAGTCGACGCCCAGGTGCTGGAGGATCGTGTCGACCTGATGCGAGAAGCCGCACTGCGGCATGCCCTTCGTGCCCTTCATGAAGAGGACGACGTCATTGTCGCTGACGAGCTTGGCGATATGGTCGTGAATTGCCTGCTGACTCATCGTGTCTGTCCTTCCTTAAAGCGGACGGCGGTTCAAGGGCGCCTGACGGCCCATGATGTGCGGCGGGTGATCAGTGCTGTCAATCGGGAGGCGGCAGAATTTGTCTTGGGACCGCCCGGAAGCGATCGGCTCCGGGGTGGTCGGGACGGGATTGCGCAGCCTATTTCGCGGCCGTCGTGAGGGCCAGGGCGTGCAGCGTGCCGCCCATGCGCCCGCCCAGTGCCTCGTAGACCATCTGGTGCTGCTGCACCCGCGACTTGCCGGCGAAGGCCGGCGAGACGACGTGCGCGGCGTAGTGGTCGCCGTCTCCGGCGAGGTCCTTGATTTCGATCGTGGCATCCGGAAGGGCGGCGCGGATCAGCCGCTCGATCTCGTTCGCATCCATGGGCATGGGGTCGATCCTCGCGATCTTGCACGGTTAAGCTGAGTATAGCGTGTAACGCGGCTTTTGCGCAGCCGGACGAGGCATCAGGATGCCAACTCTCCCGCCATGTAGGCCGGCAGCCAGGCCTCGCGCGACGTGCGCAGCCTGAACAGGTCGATCGACGGCTCGCCCTTGAGAGCGAGACCGTGGCCGCCCACTCGACCGACAATACGTGCGGGAAGCGCCAGCAGACGTGCGCGCTCCGCGATCTCTTCGGCGATCGAGGGGGCGCAGGCGATCAGATAGCGGCCTTGATCCTCGCCGAACCAGATGGCGTGGGCGGGCAGGCGCCCCTCGTAGGGGAAGAGTTCGACGCCCTTGTCGCCGGCCAGAGCCATCTCGGCCAGACCGACGAGGAGCCCGCCGTCCGACAGGTCGTGCACGGCCGTGGCCTTGCCCTCGCCGATCAGGCTGCGGACGAGGGTTCCTGCCTTCAGCTCCTCGGCCAGGTCGACGGGAGGCGGCGCGCCTTCGTTGCGGCCGGTCTCGATGAGCTGGTAGAGCGACTGGCCGAGATGGCCCTGCTCACGGCCGACGAGAAGGATCAGATCGCCGTCGTGCTTCAGGGCGAGGTCGGCGGTTTTCGACACGTCGCGGACGAGGCCGATGCCGCCGATCGCGGGCGTCGGGGGGATGCCCTTGCCGTTGGTCTCGTTGTAGAGCGACACGTTGCCGGAGACGACCGGGTAGGAGAGGGCGATGCAGGCCTCCTTCATGCCCTCCACCGCGCCGACGAACTGGCCCATGATCTCAGGCCGCTCGGGGCTGGCGAAGTTCATGTTGTCGGTGATCGCGAGCGGTTCGGCGCCGACGGCCGTCAGGTTGCGCCACGTCTCGACGACGGCCTGCTTGGTGCCCATGACGGGATCGGCGAGGCAGTAGCGTGGCGTCACATCGCAGGTGGCGGCGATGCCCTTTCGCGTGCCGTGGACGCGAACCACGGCTGCGTCGCCGCCCGGCCTCTGGATGGTGTCGCCCATGACGGTGTGGTCGTACTGCTCCCAAATCCAGCGACGGGAACAGAGGTGGGGCGTCGCGAGCATCCGTTCGAGGCACGAGAGGATGCCGTTCGGCGCCGGCACCCATTCCGGCAGAATGAGCTTCGGCGTCGGTGTCGGCACCCAGGGCCGCTGGTAGAGCGGCGCCGAGTTGGCGAGCTTGTCGACGGGGAGGTCGGCCTCGATGGCGCCCTTGTGCCTGACGATCAGGCGGCCGGTATCGGTCGTGCGGCCGATGACCGCGAAATCGAGGCCCCACTTACGGAAGATCGCCTCGGCCTCCGGTTCGCGGCCGGGCTTCAGGATCATCAGCATGCGCTCCTGGCTTTCCGAGAGCATCATCTCGTAGGCCGTCATGCCGGCTTCGCGCTGGGGCACGTGATCGAGGTCGAGATCGATGCCGACGCCACCCTTGTCGGCCATCTCCGAGGTCGAGGAGGTGAGACCCGCGGCGCCCATGTCCTGGATGGCAATGATGACGTCCGTCGCCATCAGCTCGAGGCAGGCTTCGATCAGCAGCTTTTCGGTGAAGGGGTCGCCGACCTGCACCGTCGGGCGCTTCTCGGCCGATTTGTCGTCGAACTCGGCGGAGGCCATGGTGGCGCCGTGGATGCCGTCGCGGCCGGTCCTGGAGCCGACATAGACGACCGGGAGCCCGACGCCCTTGGCGGCCGAGTAGAAGATCTTGTCGGTGCGGGCGAGGCCGACGCACATGGCGTTGACCAGGATGTTGTTGTTGTAGGCCGGATCGAAGTTGGTCTCGCCGCCGACCGTCGGGACGCCGACGCAATTGCCGTAGCCGCCGATGCCGCGCACCACGCCAGACACCAGGTGCCGGGTCTTCGGATGGTCGGGAGCGCCGAAACGCAGGGCGTTCAGGTTGGCCACAGGGCGGGCGCCCATCGTGAACACGTCGCGCATGATACCGCCCACGCCCGTCGCCGCACCCTGATAGGGCTCGATGTAGGATGGGTGGTTGTGGCTTTCCATCTTGAAGACGGCCGCATCGCCGTCGCCGAGATCCACGACGCCCGCGTTCTCGCCGGGGCCCTGGATCACCTGCGGGCCGGTCGTCGGCAGCTGGCGGAGCCAGAAGCGGGAGGATTTGTAGGAGCAATGCTCCGACCACATGACTGAAAAGATGCCGAGTTCCAGAAATGTCGGCTGGCGCCCGAGGATCGCCAGAAGGCGCGGAAACTCGTCACCCTTGAAGCCATGCTGGGCAACCACTTCGGGGGTGATGGCTGGATAGTTGGCGCTCATGATCGGTTCGACCGTCTCGTGGGGCGGAGGGTTCGAACGGGCTTATAGCCGTCCTCCGGCCGCTTGTCCCCGACGCATGATGTCAGGCGCGATCCAAAAGCGGGCGTGAATTGTGTTCAATCGTCACGTGTCCGGCGCGGGCGTGCGGTTCGGCACTGCCATGGCGACGGATTTGCGTTATATTGTTCGCAAGATCGTCGGCTTTGAACCGAAGGATTTGCCCAGCGATGACCACCCAACCCGCGCCCCGCGCGCCCAGACCCCGCCCCAAGGTGCTGTCTCTGACCGCTGCCGCCGCCGAGCGCGTGCGGAGGCTCATGGAAAGCAAGGGACCGACCGTCGCGGGCCTCAAGATCGGCGTTAAGAAGGGCGGTTGCGCGGGAATGGAATACACGATGGATTGGGTGGCCGAGGTCGCCAAGTTCGACGAGGTCGTGGAACAGGACGGCGCGCGTGTGATCGTCGATCCGCAGGCGGTGCTGTTCCTGCTCGGCACCGAGATGGACTGGAAAGTCGACAAGCTGTCGGCGCAGTTCGTCTTCAACAATCCCAATCAGTCGAGCGCCTGCGGATGCGGCGAGAGCGTCGCGCTGGTACCCGCCTCCAAGGAGCGGCTCGAAGCCTTGGGTCGGTGATGGCACCGGTCAGCGGCGCGCGCGACGAACCGGGGTGGGTCGGCGAGGTCATCGACTTCTGGCTCGTCGCGACACCGGCAGAGAAGCGGTTCGCGAAGGATGCGAACCTCGACGCCGAGATCGAACGGCGTTTCGCGAAGCTGCATTCCGACATCTCCGCACGGCCAATGGCCTTCGACACCATGACGGCGCGGGAAGCCCTTGCGTCGGTGATCGTGCTCGACCAGTTCTCGCGCAACATGTTTCGCGGCACCG
The DNA here is from genome assembly GCA_041742195.1 of Hyphomicrobiaceae bacterium. Lineage (GTDB taxonomy): Bacteria > Pseudomonadota > Alphaproteobacteria > Rhizobiales > Hyphomicrobiaceae. Next base: position 1,129 of record JBGSJD010000555.1, on the reverse strand, counting down.
CCCGGGCCTTCGCGTCGGATCGTGCCGCACTCAGTCTCGCCAAGGCGGCCGTGGAACGCGGACTGGACGCCGAAGTCGATGGCGTCGCCCGGCTCTTCCTCTATCTGCCGTTCGAGCACAGCGAAGCGATGGCCGACCAGGACCGCGCGGTGGCGCTGATCGCGCAGCTCGGCGACGCCAAGCTCGACGCCTATGCCGTCGCGCATCGCGACATCATCGCGCGCTTCGGCCGGTTCCCGCATCGTAACGAAGCCCTCGGTCGGGTTTCGACCCCAGAGGAGACGGTTTTTCTCACGCAACCGGGAAGCGCGTTCTGATCCCGTCACGGCAGACGAGGCCTGATGCGCAACGATCCGATGCAGCATCTGCAGGAAGCGCTGGCGCCGCTCGGGCCCGTGGTCGTCAAGCGCATGTTCGGCGGTGCGGGGCTGTTTCTCGACGGCCTCATGTTCGCGCTGGTCATCGAGGACACGCTTTACTTCAAGGTGGACAGCAATAACCGCGGGCGCTTCGAGGCCGAGGGCATGGCCCCCTTCTCCTATGCCAGGGCTGATGGGCGCACCACCGTCATGAGCCTCTGGCAAGCGCCAGAGCGATTGCTCGACGAGCCTGACGAGATGTTGTCGTTCGCGAGGGAGGCGGTCGGCGCCGCCCGACGCGCGGCGGCGCGCAAGGCGGGCAAACCACGCCGGCAGCGCAAGGGAGCCTGAGGCCGCCACCGCATGGACTGGCGCGATCCGGTCCGTCCGCATAGCCTTGATGGTCCGAGCCAACGACAACAGCCAGAACCGCTTCCGGGAGGCCCCATGTCCGCGCCCTTGCACCTCGTCCATACGGTCGAGGCCTACAACGTCTCGCACGCGTCCGAGAACAAGATCCACGACGACACGGTCGCCGCGCGCCTCGGTTTCTCAGGCGGCCTCGTCCCAGGCGTGGAGGTCTTCGCCTACGCCAGCCACCTTCCGGTGCAGCGATGGGGACGCGCGTTTCTCGAGCGCGGGGAAATGACGGCGCGGTTCGGAAAGCCCGTCTACGACGGACGCATGGCGACGGCGTCGGCCGTCGAGACGGGGGATGGCCTCGAGCTGCGCGTCGATAGCGAGGGCGTGTCGTGCGCCACGGGCGAGGC
>JBGSJD010000554.1:0-3355 GCA_041742195.1 Hyphomicrobiaceae bacterium | reverse complement strand
CGGGCAGCCGCCATGTGTGGCCGAGAACACGTGCACGCCGGTCCGGGTGTTCTTCGGCACCAACCGCCGCCGCGAAGACCTTCCCTCGCGGGTCGCGTTCTCGTGGCAGGACACCGGGACTACGGCACTCGGCAGCGCCGTCGTGACCGTGCCACGCGCCGCCAAACGCAAAACCGGGCAGATCCTGACACCCACCTGGTGGGAGCGGACGGTGCTGCGCATCCCGGCTGCGGGCGATCCGGCGCGGCACTTCGTGATCGTGCCGAATCTGTTGCAGGTCTATTCCAGCGAGGCGGACTTTCTCGCCGCCGTGGCCCGGCACATGGCGCAGGCGGGCGCCTACAAGGATCATGCCTTCATCTATGTGCACGGCTATCGCGTCGGCTTCGACGATGCGGTGTTCCGGACCGCCCAGATCGCCTACGACCTCGGCGTGCCGCGCGCCGAGGACGGCGTCATCGAGCCGTTCGGTACGCCGTTCCTCTACAGCTGGCCGTCGGCCGGGCAGCTCAAGGACTACGCCTACGACCAGGAGAAGGCGCGGGTCGCGATCCGGCGGCTGCGCGACTTCATCGAGCTGGTGATCACCAAATCGGGCGCCAAGCAGGTGCACATCGTGGCCCACAGCATGGGAAACGTGCCGCTGCTCAACGCGCTCAGCCAGTTCGTCGGGCAGGACATGGCGGGGGCGAAGGTCAGCCAGATCGTGCTTGCGGCCCCGGATGTCGGCGTCAACGAATTCCGGGAACTGGCCGAGAAAGTAAAGGCGCTGGCAACCGGCCTCACGCTCTATGCCTCGTCCAGCGACTTCGCGCTCGAAGCCTCGCGCAAGGTGCACAAGAACGAGCCGCGCGCGGGTGACGTGGTGGCCGGCCGACCGCTCATCGCCGCAGGCGTCGACACCATCGACATCTCGGACATCACCACGTGCTATTTCTGCTTTGGCCACGACGAGTACGTCGAGCAGTCGACACTGCTCAACGACATCGCGCAGCTCATGCGGGCGGGCATTCGACCGCCGCACAGCCGGACGCAGAATTTCAAGCTGCAGGTGGACGGCGCGGAGAGCTTCTGGCGCTATCAACCCTGAGCCGACACCGCCCCCGGCTCAGCGTACGCCGAGCTTCTTCTGCAGGCTCGACGACGAGGTCGTGTACTGGAAGACGACCTTCCTATCCGGATAGATGATGCGGTTCGCCGCCTGGGCCATCAGAGCCGCCTCGTGGAAGCCCGACAGGATCAGCTTCAGCTTGCCCGGATAGGTGTTGATATCGCCGATGGCGAAGATGCCGGCTTCGCTGGTCTCGAACTTCTCGGTATCGACCGGGATCAGATTTTCCTCGAGGTTGAGGCCCCAGTCGGCCAGCGGACCGAGTTTCATGGTCAGCCCGAAGAACGGCATCAGGCGATCTGCGACGAGCGTCTCGTCGCCGGCCTTGGTCTTGACGTGCACCTTCGCGAGTTCACCGTTGTCGCCCTCGAGGCCGGTCATCTGGCCGATGACGAGCTTCATGGCGCCAGACGCCACGAGCTGGCGCATCTTCTCGACCGAGTGCGGCGCGCCGCGGAATTCGTCGCGGCGATGCATCAGCGTCAGCGAGCGCGCGATCGGCTGTAGATTGAGCGTCCAGTCGAGGGCGCTGTCGCCACCACCGACGATCAGGATGTCACGCCCCTCGAAATCCGACATGCGGCGGACCGAGTAGAACACGCTCTTGCCTTCGAACGCCTCGATGCCCGGTAACGGTGGCCGCTTCGGCGTGAACGAGCCGCCGCCCGCCGCGATCACGATCACCTTGGTCACGAATTCCTTGTCGCGGTCGGTGCGCAGCCGGAAGCGGCCATCGGGCAGCCGTTCGAGCGCGTCGACACGCTCGCCCAGATGAAGCGTCGGGTCGAACGGCTTGATCTGCTCCATCAGCGCATCGACCAGACCCTGGCCGCTCACGACCGGCAGGGCCGGAATGTCGTAGATGGGCTTTTCCGGGTAGAGTTCGGCGCATTGGCCGCCGGGCCGGTCGAGGATGTCGATCAGGTGGGCGCGGATGTCGAGGAGGCCGAGTTCGAAGACCGCAAAGAGACCGCACGGGCCCGCGCCCACGATCACGCAATCCGTCTCGACCGGGCCTGTGTTAATGTCACTTGCGGTCATTCGTCTGGTCCTCGCAACTCGATCCCGACGGCGCCAAGCGAGGCGCCGACGCCGTGTCGATCCATCCTCAGGCCTATGCGATCAGGCCTTCTCGATCGGCCCGCCGCCATCGACCCACGTCTTGAAGCCGCCGAGATTGCGCACGTTCTCGTAGCCCATGTCCTTCAGCGTCTTCAGGACCAGCGCCGAGCGGCCGCCGGAGGCGCAATAGGCGACGACCGTCTTAGCGCGATCGAAGGCGGCGTCGTGGACCGGTGAATTCGGATCGGCGCGGAACTCGACGAGGCCGCGCGGGATCGCCAGGGCACCCGGGACCTTGCCCGACGCCGCCACCTCGTTCGGCTCGCGGACGTCGAGGAACACGACGTCCGACTTGCCGACGAGGGATTTCGCCTCCTCGGCGGTGATCCGCGGAACGGCCGCTTCGGCTTCGGCGAGCATCTGCTGGACGGTTCTCATGACAGGTCTCCTGGGGTGACGGTTGGAGGGGATGCGCTCAGCCCGGGATCAGGCCGCCGTCGATGTTGAGGGTCTGGCCGGTGATGTTGATGGCGGCGGGCGAGGCGAGAAAGACGATCGCGTCGGCGATGTGGGACGGTTCGTTGGCCCGCTTCAAGGGCACACCGGCCACCGCCCGCTGCTCGATCTCGGCGATCGGCACGCCTTCCTTCTGGGCCATGGTGCGGAACATGTCGTCGACGATGGCCGTCCGCACGATGCCGGGGCAGACCGCGTTGACGTTGATATTGTGAGGGGCGAGTTGCTGGGCGGCCGTGAACGTCATGGCGATGACGGCACCCTTCGAGGCAGCGTAGACCGCATTCGACGTGCCGGGGAAGCCCTTGCCGGCCACCGACGCTACGTTGACGATCATGCCCGAGCGGCGCGGGATCATCTCGCGCGCGACACGCTGGAGGGCGAAGAAGACGCCTTTCGCGTTGACGCGGTGGATGCGGTCCCAGTCCTCCTCGGTCAGATCCATGATGTAGGCCCGGCGGGTGACACCGGCGTTGTTGACGAGGATATCGACAGCGCCGAACGCGGCCACTGTCTCACTGACCATGCGGTCGATGTCCGGAAGGCTGCCGAGGTCGGCTGCGATCGCCAGCGACTTGCGGCCCAGGGCTTCGACCTCGGCCGCCGCCTCGCGGGCCGTCGTGGGGTTGATATCGACGCAGGCCACCGACGCGCCCGCTTTCGCGA
>JBGSJD010000553.1:0-1925 GCA_041742195.1 Hyphomicrobiaceae bacterium | reverse complement strand
CGCGCCGACGGCGGTCACGCGGGCCGCGGGCATGGCGCTGACCAAGGTCCTCGCGGGTGAGGGCGCCAAGCACAACGTGCTGGTGAACGCGCTCCTCGTCGGGCGAATCGAGAGCGACCAGTGGGTGCGCCGGCACAGCAGCGAAGGCAAGAACCAGACGCTCGAGGCCTACTACGCCGACATGGGCAAGACGCTACCCATGGGGCGGCTCGGCACCTCGCAGGAATTCGCCAACGCGGCCTTGTTCCTCGCCTCCGATGCCGGCTCCTACATCAACGGCACCGCCCTCAATGTCGACGGGGGCCTCTGCCCGGTCGTCTGAGTCCCGTTTCGGACGCGGCGACGGTGGCCCGACAGGGTCACCGTTCACAACTGCTTGAGCCGCGGCGCGCAAGGGCCTGAAAGCCAGCGAAAACCCGTGCGCGACGGCTCCGACGTGCAAAATGGCGGTCCAAAAACGGCCGTGCCTGTGGCATAAGCGCGTGCTCAGGGACACCCTGCCGTCGGCGGGGCATGGGGCAAAGGACACGGGATCTCAAGTCCCGTGCGGCCGTGAGGCATCGACACGGTATGAACCGCCTACTACTCGCCATCGGGGGCCTGCTCGTCGGCCTGTTCGCGCTGATGTTCGCCGTCCCCGCGATGGTCGACTGGAACAAGTATCGCGGCGTCTTCGAGGAAGAGGCGACACGCCTGCTCGGTCGTGAGGTGCGGGTCGGCGGGGCAATCAATCTGCGGCTCCTCCCGACACCCTACGTGCGAATCGAGAAGGTTCGGGTTGCAGACACGACCGGCGGCATCGGACGGCCGCTGTTCGCCGCCGACGATTTCACCGTGTGGCTCTCGGTCGGCGGCCTCCTCTCCGGGGCGCTCGACGCCAGCGACATCGAAGTGCGCCGACCCGTCGTGACCCTCGTCCTCGACGGCAAGGGCGGCGGCAACTGGTCGAGCCTTGCCGAACCTCCCGTGCGCAGCACGTTCACGCCCGCCCGCATGGCCTTCAACGCCGTGCGCATCACCGACGGCATGCTCGCCATCGTCGGCGCCGACGGCACACCCAAGACCGAGTTCAAGGCCGTCACGGGCGAGTTCTCCGCGCAGGCGCTGGAAGGCCCCTACCGTCTCGCCGCCACCTACGCCATCGGGACCGCAAGCCGGGAGATCCGACTGTCGACCGCCAAGCCGGCCGAAGATCGGAGCGTCCGGTTCAAAGGCACGGTGCGGGATCCCTCGTCCGGGGTCAGCTACAGCCTCGATGGGCTGGCGCGCGACGTGCTCGGCAAGGTCGCCGTCGAGGGGGAGCTGCATGCCCGGCTGCCGCTGCCGGCCGCGCTGGTCGCCAAGACGACCGGAGCTTCCGCCAGCGCCACGCCGGAGGCGAAGACCGGCCCCGGCGAGTTCGATGTCCGGGCTGGCCTCAAGGGTGACACCACCGGCTTCACGCTCCGCGATCTCGCATTGTCGTTCGAGCAGGACGGGCGGCCGCAGCTCGCCACCGGCTCGGCGCAAGTGTCCTGGGTCGGCGCCACCGAAGTGAAGGTCGAACTCGCATCGCAATGGCTCGATCTCGACCGGATCGCGGGGGCCGGTCTCGGCGCAGGGCCGGTGGAGCTCACGCAAGGGCTCGCGCTCGGCATCTCGCGGGTCCTCGGCACGGACGGAAGAACCGAGGCGAGCGTGGCGATCGAGCAGGCCACACTCGGGGGAGACGTGGTCAGTGGTCTTTCGGCCGAGCTGGAGCAGATGGGCGGCCGGCTCGCCATCCGCCGTCTTGCCGCTGCGCTGCCGGGTGGAGCTCGGTTTTCAGCGTCGGGAGCCTTCGAGGGTGACGCGTCAGATTTCCGCTATACGGGCCGGCTCGACCTCCGGGGCGCGAGCCTCGCCCGGTTCGCCGCGTGGGCCGCCCGGGACCGGACCCTCAAGCT
>JBGSJD010000552.1:0-2989 GCA_041742195.1 Hyphomicrobiaceae bacterium | reverse complement strand
TTGGCCTTGGCGCCGGGCTCGCAGAGCGCCGGCCGGCCTTCCATGCAGGGCAGGCAATGGCCGCAGCTCGGAACGAAAACGAGAATGACGTGGTCGCCGACCACGAGATCCTTGACGCCCGCCCCGAGCTCGACGATCTCGCCAGCCGCTTCGTGGCCCAGCGCCATCGGCATCTGTCGGGGGCGGTCGCCGTTGATCGTCGACAGATCCGAATGGCAGAGACCGGCTGCCCGGATACGGATCAGCACCTCGCCGTCGCCCGGCGGCGCCAGATCCAGCTCCTCGATCACGAGCGGACGCGAGACCGCATACGGGCGCGGCTGCTCCATGGCATAGAGAACGGCGGCTCTGGTCTTCACGGCAATGGCTCCTCGCCCGCTGAACCTTTTTCCGTCTGGTGCGTTGCACCCGGCCTTCCCAAGGGCCAGCACATAGTCGAGACAGGGCGGCACCGTAGCCGAGTGACCGCCCCCGTCAACGTGCGACGCTCACTGGCTAGCCCCGTGCCATGACGTTCGAGGTTCCCCGTGCCAGCCCTGTCCAGCCCCATGCTGATCGCCATCATCCTCGCGGTGACGCTGGTTCTCTTCATCTGGGGCCGCTGGCGCCATGACGTGGTGGCCGGCGGCGCGCTGCTTGCCGCGGTTCTGCTGGGCGTCGTCGATCACAAGGTGGCCTTCACCGGCTTTTCCGATCCGGCCGTGGTCACGGTCGCGCTCGTGCTTGTCCTGAGTGCCTCGATCCGCCAGTCGGGTCTGCTCGACAGGGCGGTCGCGGCGGCTGGCCCGATGATGGGCACGCCGGGGCTGATGATCGCGACGCTGACCGCGATCACGGCGATCCTCTCGGCCTTCATGAACAACGTCGGCGCGCTCGCCATTCTGCTGCCGGCTTCGATCGTCACCGCCGAGAAGGCGGGGCGCTCGCCGGCCATCGTGCTTATGCCCATCGCGTTCGGGTCGCTCCTCGGTGGGCTCGTCACGCTCATCGGCACGCCCCCGAACCTCCTCATCGCGGCGGTCCGCAAGGAGGCTGTCGGCACTCCGTTCGGCATGTTCGATTTTGCCCCCGTCGGCCTCTCGATCGCCCTTCTCGGCATCGTGTACCTCGCCTTCGCGTGGCGGCTGCTTCCCGCCGACCGCCGCGGCGCGCCGCTGCCCGACGCCCGCTTCAAGATCGAGGACTACGTGACCGAGGCGAAGATCCTCGATGGCTCACCGCTGATCGGCAAGACCGTGGCCGACGTCGAGAACGACGGCGACGTGGCGGTACTCGCGGTGATCCGGGGCGACGTGCGCCGGCTGGTGCCGTGGAGCACGATGAAACTCCAGAAGAGCGACGTTCTCGTCCTCGAGGCGAGCACAGCCGCGATCAAGCGCACCGTCGACGAACAGAACCTCGAACTGGTCGGCGCCAGGGAAACCGATCCCAAGCTGCTGACATCCGAAGGCTTCGGCATTTCCGAAGTCGTCGTGATGGACAGCTCGCCCCTGATCGGCCGCTCGCCCCTCGACATCGGCCTGCGCAGCTACGGCGTCAATCTGCTGGCCGTCAGCCGTCGCGGCGTCCGCACCACGAACCGCCTCAAGCATTACAGATTCGCCGCCGGCGACGTGCTGGTCCTCCAGGGCAAGCTCGACGAGATGACCACGACCCAGGCAGAACTCGGCTGCCTGCCGCTCGCCGAGCGCAAGATCACACTCGGCCGGCCCTCCCAGCGCTATGTGCCGGCCGTGGCCATGCTCGCCGCGGTTGGCTTGACGGGCTTCGGCGTCCTCCCCGTCACGGTCGCCTTCTTCCTCGCCGTGATGGTGATCGCGGTCCTCCGCGTGATGCCGCTCAACGACATGTATGCCGCCATCGACTGGCCGGTGATCGTGCTGCTCGCGGCCCTAATTCCGGTTACGGCGGCGCTCGAGACGTCGGGCGGCACCGACGCCATCGCGCAATTCATCGCGGCGCAGGCGCAAGGCTGGCCACCTGCCGCCGCCCTCGCGCTGTTCCTGATCGCCACGCTCGCCGTGACCCCGGTTCTGAACAACGCCGCGACCGTCCTGCTGATGGGCCCCATCGCCGCGAAGTATGCGAAAGCGACCGGCCTCGACGTCGATCCGTTCCTGATGGCGGTCGCGATCGGCGCCAGCTGCGATTTCCTGACCCCGTTCGGCCATCAGTCGAACACCCTCGTCTACGGCCCCGGCGGCTACCGCTTCTCCGACTACGCCCGTCTCGGACTGCCGCTGACCGTCATCGTCATTGCCGTGGGGCTGCCGGCCATCCTGTTCTTCTGGCCCCTCGTGCCGCGTTAGGTAAGCCTGCCATTCTCGCGCCATGCGGGATCTGCCATACTCGCCGACCGAAGGTGGGGTGGCAGGCGCGGGGAGTCGGGGCGTGACGACGAGGTTCGGCGGATTGGTCGACTGTTTGGCGCGGCTCGCGGCGATCGGGCTCACGATCGTGGGCCTTGGCGCCATCGAGGCCCGGGCCGAGAAGCGGCTCGCGCTGGTGATCGGTAACAGCGCCTACGCCCATACGTCCGTCCTCGCCAACACCATCCACGACGCCAGGGATATGGCCGCCGCCTTGGAGCGCACCGGCTTCGAGGTCATCGTCGCGACGGACGCCGACAAGCGGCGCATGGACGGCGCGCTCCGCGCCTTTGCCGAAAAACTGTCGGAAGCCGATGTCGCGCTGTTTTTCTATGCCGGCCACGGCCTCCAGGTCGGCAACGAGAACTTCCTCGTTCCCGTCGACGCCCGCCTCGGCTCGCAGCGCGATCTCGAATTCGAGGCCGTGAAGCTCAACTTCGTCCTCCGCCAGATGGAAATCGACCGCGAGGGCAAGACCACGATCGTGATGCTGGACGCATGCCGCGACAATCCCCTGAGCCGCAGCCTCGCCCGCTCCATGGGCACGCGCTCGACGGCAGTCGGCTCGGGCCTCGCGCCGGCTTCGACCGGGGTCGGCACCTTCATCGCCTACGCCACCC
>JBGSJD010000551.1:0-4041 GCA_041742195.1 Hyphomicrobiaceae bacterium | reverse complement strand
GGCGCCGAGCAGCGCCGGGCCGGTGTAGGCCGGCCGCGCGACGACCTGTGCCGGAGCGGCCGGAACCTCGGCCTTGAAGCCTTCGACGTGCGCCGCGATCTGCGGGAACTCGGCGACCGTGAGCACAGGCCCATCCGCCAGCACGATGGCGCGGAACACCGCGTTCTCGAGCTGCCGTACGTTGCCCGGCCACGAGTAGGCCGTCAGCAGCCGCATGGCCTCTTCACTGATCTCGACCACCCGCTTGCCTTCCTCGGCGGCGAACCGCGCCAGGAAGTGGTTGGCGAGTTCCGGCACGTCGTCGAGCCGCTGCCTGAGTGCCGGCACGCTGATCGGGAACACGTTGAGCCGATAGTAGAGATCTTCGCGGAACTTGCCGTCCTTGACCAGCTGGATCATGTCCCGGTTGGTCGCGGAGATGAGGCGGAAGTTGACCTTCACCGGTCGCTTGGCGCCGACGGGATCGACCTCGCCTTCCTGGATCGCGCGCAACAGCTTCACTTGCGCGTCGAGCGGGAGTTCGCCCACTTCGTCGAGGAACAGCGTGCCGCCGTCGGCTTCCTGGAACTTGCCGATCCGCCTGTCGACGGCCCCCGTGAAGGCACCCTTCTCGTGCCCGAACAGGATCGACTCGACGAGGTTCTCCGGGATCGCACCGCAGTTGACGGTGATGAACGGCCGGCCGACGCGCTCGCTTTCGCCCTGGATGGCGCGCGCGATCAGCTCTTTGCCGACGCCCGACTCGCCCTCGATCAGCACCGGGATGTTCGACGCCGCGGCCCGCCGGCCGAGCGAGATCACCCGGCTCATGGTGTCTCCCGAAAGGACGAGATCCGAGAACGTCAGCGTGCCGTCGTGCTTCTTCTTGATGCGCGAGATCTCGCCCTGCAGGGCCTCGATCTTGAGCGCGCTCTTCATCGAAACGTCGAGGCGCTCGGGGCTCGCCGGCTTGATGACGAAATCGGCGGCGCCGGCGCGCATGGCGCTGATGGCACTGTCGATGGAGCCGTGCGCCGTCTGCACGATGATGGGCGGCACGCCGGGCTTCTGCCCGACACGCTCGAGCACCGCCATGCCGTCGGTTCCGGGCATGACGAGGTCGAGGAGCACGAGGCTGAGGTTGGCGGCTTCGGGGCTTTCGAGGATGGCGATCGCCTGTTCGCCCCCCTGCGCGACCTTCGTCTCGTAGCCGAGACGCTTGATCATTTCTTCGAGAATGCGACGTTGAGCCGGATCGTCATCGACGACGAGGACACGCTTGACCATGATGCGGTAACTCACTCGACAGGACTGGAACTGTAGAGCCGGTGCCGCACGAACGCTGTGTTCCAGGTTCGTACATGCGCAAATCAACGGCTTACTCACGAGGGGTGAGAGTGCCCGACAACCGTAAATGGATCGTTTCGAAACGATCGAAGCTGGCGCTTATTTGTCCTCCGTGCACTGAAACGGCACGGGGCGCCATTTTTCAGGATCATCGCCCATGACCGGCGCGCGCAGGGTACTGCTGGGTCGCTTCGGCGCCGCCCACGGCCTGAAGGGCGAGGTGCTGGTGCACACCTTCACCGCCGACCCGCACGATATTGCCGCCTATGGCCCGCTCACCGACGCGGCGGGCTCGGCCAGCTACGCCGTCAAGGTGGTCCGTGTCAGCGACAAGGGCGTCGTGGCACGCGTCGCGGGCGTATCGGATCGCACCGCCGCCGAGAAACTCCGGGGCGTCGAGCTGTGGATCGACCGTGACCGACTGCCGGCCGCCGAGGACGGCGAATTCTACCACGCCGACCTCGTCGGCCTGCAGGCCGTGTCGCCAGCCGGCGACGCCGTCGGCGAAGTTGTCGCCGTCCACAACTACGGCGCCGGCGACCTCCTCGAAGTCCGCCTCGCAGGCCTGAAGCGCACAGAGCTGCTGCCGTTCGCCGACCCGTTCGTCGGCGAGGTCGACGTGGCGGCCGGCCGCGTCGTGGTTGTCATGCCCGTCGCCGACCCCGAAGATGATCCCGAAGACGACCCCGACGCGAGCGGATCGCCGACGCCGCCCTGACGCCTGCCCGAGGAGCACATCCATGGCCCACATCCCCTACCCCGATCTGGAGAAGATCTCGCCCGAGGCGCGCGAGATGCTGGGGCGCCTCCCGGCGCCCGCCAACATCTTCAACATGATGGCCCACGCCGAGACGTGCCTGAAGCCGGTCATGAAGCTCGGCGGCACCTTGCTCGGCAAGCTGCAGCTCGATCCGCGGCTGCGCGAGATCTGCCTGCTGCAGGCCGTCAAGGTGGCGAACGGCGAATACGAGTGGATGCAGCACGTGCCGATCGCCTTGGACCTCGGCGCGACCGAGGCGCAGATCGCGGCCCTCGAGCGGGGCGACGATCGCGCATCCTGCTTCTCGCCCCTGGAGCAGGCGGCCCTGGTTTTCACACGCGAGCTGGTGGCGAACGGCAAGGCGTCGGAGACGGCGCTGCACGCGCTCCGCGCCCACATGCCGGAACGCGAGATCGTCGAACTCATTCTGATGGCCGGCTTCTACACGATGCTCGCCCGCCTCACCGAGACGCTCGGCGTCGAGAACGATCCGCCGATGGGCTCGGCGCTCGTCAAGGGCATCGAGGCGCGCGTGAAAGCGAAGAAGTGAGCGCTGCCCGAGTGGGCGCACAAGTGAGGGGAGGGCACGTTCGGCCATGATCAGGGATCAGCAAGCTCTCGATGAGCTGCTTCAGAGGACGCGCCGCTTCGTCCGTGAGATCGCCATTCCGAACGAGGACCGCGTCGAGGCCGAGGATAGCGTCGGCCCCGACCTCGTGGAGGCCATGCGCGGCATCGGCAGTTTCGGCTGGAGTATCCCCGAGGCCTATGGCGGCCGTGGCCTCACCACGGAGGAACTCGCGCTGGCCTTCATGGAGTTGACGCAGTGTTCGGTGGCCTATCGCGTCGTCGGCGCCCAGAACGCGGGGATCGGGTCGGAATGCATCATCCGCGACGGCACCGAGGCGCAAAAGCAACGCTACCTGCCGCGCCTCGCCCGCGGTGAGCTGATCGGCTGTCTCGCGCTGACGGAGGAGATGGCCGGCTCCGACGCGACGGCCTTGCAGACCCGCGCCGTCGAGGCCGGGGACGGCAGTTACGTGCTCAACGGCTCCAAGCGGTACATCACGCTGGCGCCGATCGCGGGGCTCTTCACGGTGCTGGCGCGGACTGACGGCTCCGAGCGGGGCGCGGCCGGCGTCACGGCATTCCTGATCGAGCGCGGCACGCCCGGCCTGACGACGAGCGGCTCCACGCCCAAGATGGGCCAGGAGGGGGCTCCCATCGGCGAGGTCTATCTGGAGGACTGCCGCGTCCCGAGCGAAGCCGTCATCGGCCTCGTTCCGGGCCAGGGCTTCCGCACGGTCATGAAATGCCTGAACAAGCAGCGGATCAATCTCGCGGCCCTGTCGACCGGTCCCGCCATCCGCATGCTCGACGAAGCCGTCGCCTACGCCCGCGAGCGCCACCAGTCGGGCCGCCCCATCGGCGAGTTCCAGCTCGTCCAGGCGATGCTCGCCGAATGCAAGGTCGAGATCGAGGCCACGCGCGCGCTGATCCTGGAGACGGCCAGGAAGCGCGACCGCGACGAAGACGTGACGATGGACGTCTCGCTCTGCAAGTACATGGCGACCGAGATGTGCTGCCGGGTCGCCGATCGTGTGGTGCAGATTTTCGGCGGCCAGGGCTACGTCAAGGGCCGCGGCATCGAGCGCTTTTATCGTGATGTCCGCGCCGCCCGCATCTACGAGGGCACGAGCCAGATTCATCTGCTCAACATCGCCAAGCACCTGTTGCGAGGCTGATCCTGGCGCCAACCCGCGGCGTCAGCCGCCAGTTAACGCCGGATGCCCTTTGCGGTCTCGGCCGCCATCGCGGCACGGATCACCTGGTCCGGATCGATCGCCGAGCTGGTCGAGGGTGCCGGACGTGCGGGCGGAGCCTCGGTCTCGATCGGCAGCGGCTTGTTCCAGTCGGGCGAACCGCTGGCGGTCTTGGCGGTGCTGCGGGCGCGG
>JBGSJD010000550.1:0-8158 GCA_041742195.1 Hyphomicrobiaceae bacterium | reverse complement strand
TGGCCGCCGCCCGCGACGCCCGCGTCCCGCTGCGCCGCAAGATGGGCACCGCCTGGGACGTCGCCAACGCCTGCCTGTTCCTTGCCTCCGATGAAGCGAATTTCATTACCGGCGTGGCACTTCCCGTCGACGGCGGCGCATCGCTGCGCGGCGGCGATTGACCGCTGCGCGGTTTCGCAGCGCAAACTCGCAATTGCAGCAATTCAGGCCGGGTAAATCAAGGTTTGATTCGCCCGGTTTTTCTGTTTAGGTAATCCGATCGAAAAAGCGGGAAAATCCGCGTCGATAATCCGTCAGCGGCCATCAAGAGCCGAAAAATCAAAGTTCAGGGAGGAACGCGATCGTGAAAACTTTCGTGATCGGTGCTGTTGCGGCGCTCGCCGTGACGGCCAGTGATGTTGCGCCTGCTTTTGCACAGAAGAGTGGCGGCGTACTGCGCGCCTATCATCGGGACAATGCGCCTTCGGGATCCATTCTCGAGGAAGCGACCAATTCGGTGATCGAGCCCTTCATGGGCGTCTATAACAATCTCGTCGTGTTCGATCAGACCAAACCCGTCAACAGCGAAGCGACCATCGTTCCGGACCTCGCCAAGAGCTGGTCGTGGGATGCAACCGGGACGAAGCTCACGTTCAAGCTTCACGACGGCGTCAAATGGCACGACGGCAAGCCGTTCTCGTCGGCGGACGTCAAGTGCACGTTCGAGCTGCTGCTCGGCACGGCCAAGGACAAGCTGCGCAAGAACCCGCGCAAGGTCTGGTTCCAGAACGTGAAGGGCGTCAGCACGAACGGGCCGAACGAGGCGACGGTGGAGCTCAACGCACCGCAGCCGGGCCTCCTGCAGCTGCTGGCATCGGGTTATTCGCCGATGTACCCCTGCCATGTCGGTGCGCAGCAGATGCGCACGGAACCCGTCGGGACCGGTCCCTTCAAGTTCGTGGAATGGAAGCGCAACGAAAGCATGCGCTTCGCAAAGAACCCCGACTACTTCAAGAAGGGCAAGCCCTACCTCGACGGCATCGAGTGGCGCATCATTCCCAATCGCTCGACCCGCATTCTGGCATTCTCGGCCGGCGAGTTCGATTACACGTTCTCCGCCGATATCACGGTTCCCCTCGTCAAGGACGTCAAGGCCAAGGCACCCAACGCGGTCTGCCAGATCCGCCCGACCAACGTGTCCACCAATCTCATCGTCAACCGCGACAAGCCCCCCTTCGACAATCCGAAGGTCCGTCAGGCCATGGACATGGCGCTCGATCGCGACGCCTTCATCACCATCCTGAGCGAAGGCAAGAACAGCAAGGGCGGCGCGCTGCTGCCAGCCCCGGAAGGCCAGTGGGGCTTGACCATCGAGGAACTGTCCCAGCTGCCGGGTTACGGAACGGGTGAGGCCGTCCGCAAGGCACAGGCCGAGGCGAAGAAGATCATGGAAGGCCTCGGCTACTCCGCCGAAAAGCCGCTTCAGGTGAAGATATCGACCCGCGACATCGCGATTTATCGCGATCCCGCCGTCATTCTGATCGACCAGCTCAAGGCCATTCACATCGCCGGCGAACTGGAGGTCGTCGATACCTCGATCTGGCACGCCAAGGTCGCGCGCAAGGACTATGCCGTGGGCCTCAATCTGACGGGCATCGGCGTCGACGATCCGGACGCCGGCCTGATCGAGAACTACAGCTGCGCATCCGAGCGGAACTACACGAAGTATTGCAATCCGGAGGTCGACAAGGCGATTTTCGCCCAATCGCGCGAGACCGACGTTGCAAAGCGCAAGGCCATGGTGAAGGACATCCAGAAGAAGTTGATCGCGGACGTCGCGCGCCCGATCATTTTCTACGGCCGCAACTATTCGTGCTGGCAGCCCCATGTGAAGGGCATCGTTCTCCACCAGAACTCGATCTACAACGGCGCCCGTTACGAGGACGTCTGGCTTGATCGTTAGGGATCGCGCCATCGACGTCGCCCGGCGGCGTCGATGGGCGGTTGATCCGGACAATCCGACCGGCTACGGTGTCGAGGAGATGTCTGGACATCTACCGCTCGCGCGGTGTGCCACAGGCGCAGCGCGGGGCGCGAACAAGCCTTGTTGGGGAGGAACTATGCGTAAGACAACCACGCTCGCCGTGGCTGCTGTCGGCGTGTTGGCTGCGGCCACCCTGCCGGCGCTCGCTCAGAAGAGCGGCGGCGTCCTGAAGGTTCAGCACCGCGACAATCCCGCGTCCCTCTCCGTTCACGAGGAGGCGACGGTGTCGGTGCAGATGCCGGCCATGCCGATCTTCAGCAACCTCGTGCTGTTCGATCAGCAGAAGAAATTGCAGTCGGTCGACTCCATCACGCCCGAGCTCGCCAAGAGCTGGGCCTGGGACGACAGCAAGACAAAGCTCACCTTCAAGCTCGAAGAGGGCGTGAAGTGGCACGACGGCAAGCCGTTCACGGCGGCCGACGTGAAATGCACGTTCGATCTGCTTCTCGGCAAGTCCAAGGATCGGCTGCGCAAGAACCCGCGCGCCATCTGGTACCGGAACGTGAAGGACGTGACGGTCAACGGCGACACCGAGGTGACGTTCGTTCTCAACAAGCCCCAGCCGGCGCTGCTGATCATGCTGGCCTCGGGCTACTCGCCGATCTATCCGTGCCACGTCAACGCCGCGGCGATGCGCACCAAGCCCATCGGCACCGGTCCCTTCAAGTTCGTCGAGTTCAAGGGCAACGAGTCGATCAAGCTCGCCAAGAACGAGACCTACTTCCGCAAGGGCCTGCCCTACCTCGACGGCATCGAGTTCCGCATCATCCCGAACCGCTCGACGCGCATGCTCTCCTTCGTCGCGAAGGACTTCGACATGACGTTCTCGAGCGACGTGAGCATCCCGCTCCTGAAGGACGTGAAGTCCCAGGCGCCGGACGTCGTCTGCGAACTGCATCCGCAGTACGTGAGCCGGAACCTGATCGTGAACGAGAAGGCGGCGCCGTTCGACAATCCGAAGGTGCGCCGCGCCATGGCTCTGGCCATCGACCGGCAGGCGTTCATCGACATTCTGACCGAGGGCAAGGGCTCCAAGGGCGGCGCCATGTTGCCGATGCCCGAGGGCCAGTGGGGTATGCCGAAGGAGGTCATGGAGAAGATGACCGGCTACGGCCCCGACGTCGCCAAGAACCAGGCCGAAGCCCAGAAGATCATGACGGAGCTCGGCTACTCGGCGGCGAACCCGCTCAAGGTCAAGATCTCGACGCGCAACATCGCGATCTATCGCGACCCGGCCGTGATCCTGCTTGACCAGCTCAAGAAGATCTACATCGAAGGCGAACTCGAGGTCGTCGAGACGTCGCTCTGGCACGCCAAGGTCGCTCGTCGTGATTACGCCGTCGGCATGAACCTGACCGGCGTCGGCGCTGACGATCCCGACGTCAACTTCGTCGAGAACTACACCTGCAAGTCGGAGCGCAATTACACGCAGTATTGCAACCCCGAGGTGGAGAAGCTGATCGACCAGCAGTCGGCCGAGGCGGACGTCAACAAGCGTCGCGAGATCGTCTGGAAGATCGAGGCGCTGATCAACGACGACGTGGCACGTCCGATCATCTACCACGACAAGGCCAACCATTGCTGGCAGCCCCATCTCAAGGGGTTCGTGGCACACCACAACGGCATCTACAGCAACTGGCGCTTCGAGAAGGTTTGGCTCGACAAGTAGCCTTCACGCACTGAACCGGGCGCGGGCGGCGTGACCCTCGGTTGCGCCGCCCGCCTGCCCCAAAGTGTCCGGCCGGAACGTCGTTCGAGCGTCGGCACGGACATCCTGTCGATGGAGCAGGGGGCCGAACCCCTGCCCGGGCGAGATATGCAGCCTTCCTGGGAGAGCGCGCGTTGGCCACCTACATCATTCGACGCTTCCTCTTGATGATCCTGACGCTGATCGGGATGTCGATCCTGATCTTCGTGATGCTGCGGCTCGTCCCCGGCAATATCAGCGACATCCTGTTCGACGCTGCCGGCATGGTGAACGAGGCCGACAAGGCCCGTCTCGAGGCTGAGCTGGGCCTCGATAAGCCCATCATCGTGCAGTACTGGACGTGGATCTCCGGATTGATGACGGGCGATCTCGGCTACGCCTATGTCTCGGAGAAGCCGGCGCTGGACGAAATCCTCCCGCGCATTCCGGTCACGGCCAAGCTGGCGCTGCTCGCCCTGATCTTCTCGGTGGTCATCGGCGTCCCTCTCGGCGTCATCTCGGCGGTGAAGCAGGACTCGGTCCTCGACTATTGCCTGCGCGTCTTCAGCCTGAGCGGCCTGTCGTTGCCCTCGTTCTGGCTGGCGCTGCTCATCCTGATGGCGTTCGTCCACTATTTCGGCTGGATACCCATCTACACCGACAAGCCCACGAGTATCTGGCACGAGATCGGCCTGCTCAGTATCCCCGCACTCGCGGTGGGCTTCCGCGCCTCGGCCCTGATCATGCGCCTGACGCGGTCGTCGATGCTCGAGGTCATGCGCCAGGACTACATCCGCACGGCGCGAGCCAAGGGCGCCTCCACGTCTTCGGTCAATTACAACCACGCGCTCCGTAACGCCGTGCTGCCGGTGATCACGATCATCGGCATCGAGGCGGCCTTCCTCATCGGTGGCCTGATCGTGACCGAGACGGTCTTCAACATCCCGGGCGTGGCCCGCTTCCTGGTCGAGGCGATCCGCTGGCGCGACTACCCGATCGTCCAGAACCTCGTCATGTTCATTGCGGTGGTCACGGTGGTGGTGAATTTCCTCGTCGACATGGCCTACGTGCTGCTCGATCCCCGCATCAAGTACGACGACTGAGCCGAGCCGGAGACTGGACCAAATGGCAACCGCCGATCATCAGGCCGAGCTGACGCGCGCTGGCGCGAACATCAACAGTTCCTGGAGCCGCTTTACCTACTACGCCCGGCGCTATCCGCTGGGCGCGGCGGGCGCGATCATCGTCATCGCCTTTGTCGTGATCGCGATCTTCGCCCCCTTCTTCGCGACCCTCGACCCGACGTCGACCAACGCGCGCACCTCGCTGGCGCCTCCGGGCGGTCAGCACTTTCTCGGCGCCGACTTCATGGGCCGCGACATGTGGAGCCGCATCGTCTACGGCGCCCGCATCTCGCTCATGGTCGGCATCGGCTCGACGGTGCTCGGTTGCTTCTTCGGCGTCATTATCGGCCTGTTGTCCGGCTACTACGGTGGCTGGCTCGACCTCATCACCCAGCGCTTCATCGATATCATGCAGGCGCTTCCCCTGCTGGTGATGGCGCTCCTCATGGCGGCTTCGCTCGGGCCCTCTCTCGAGAACACGATCATTGCGATCTCGATCCCGATCGTCCCGCACGTGGCGCGCGTCATCCGCTCCAATACGCTGGCGCTGCGCGAGATGCCCTACGTCGAAGCGGCCAGGGCCGTCGGCATGGGCGAGACCAAGATCGCGTTCCGTCATGTGCTGCCGAACACCATCGCGCCGTTGATCGTGCTCGGCACGGCGCAGCTCGGTTCGGCCATCCTGACCGAAGCGTCGCTCTCGTTCCTCGGCCTCGGCGTGCCGGAGCCGCACCCGTCCTGGGGGCGGATGCTCTCGGAGTCGGCCGCCGAGTACGTGCGCACGGCGCCCTGGCTCGTGATCTTCCCGGGTATCGCCATCAGTCTCGCCGTCTTCGGCACCAACCTTCTTGGCGATGCTGTGCGCGACATCCTCGATCCTCGCCAACGCAGCTAGTACGCGGCCCTCACCCGCCCTCGCAATTCGTCTGGAGAATGCCCGGTGACATCGACCAATGCGGCCTCGGCCCCGGCAGCCAACCCAAAAGCGGCGACGCCGGCCGAGGGCGCGCTGCTGACCGTCCAGGATCTGACGACCTACTTCTTCACCCGGCAAGGGCTGGTGAAGGCCGTCGACGGCGTGACGTTCGCACTTCAGCGGGGCGAGACGCTTGCGATCGTCGGCGAGTCGGGGTGCGGCAAGAGCATCACGGCGCTGTCGTTGATGCGCCTCGTGCCTGACCCGCCCGGTCGCATCCTCGAGAAGTCGAAGGTCGTGCTCGACGGTGTCGACGTCATGAAGCTCGACGAGTCGGCCATGCGCAAGGTGCGCGGCAACGACATCTCGATGATCTTCCAGGAGCCGATGACGTCGCTCAATCCCGTCATGACGGTGGGCGACCAGATTGCCGAGGTGCTGTTGCTGCATCAGGGCATGACGAAGAAGGAGGCCACCGAGAAGGCCACCGACATGCTGCGGCTGGTGAAGATCCCTTCACCCGAGCAGCGTGTCCGCGAGTACCCCCACCAGCTTTCGGGCGGCATGCGCCAGCGCGTGATGATCGCCATCGCCCTGGCCTGCAATCCCAAGGTCCTGATTGCCGACGAGCCGACGACCGCTCTCGACGTCACCATCCAGGCCCAGATCCTCGACCTGATCGTCGAGCTGCAGAAAAAGCTCGGCACCGCCGTCATCCTGATCACGCACGATCTCGGCGTCGTCGCCGAGGCCGCCCAACGCGTGATCGTGATGTACGCGGGTCGCAAGGTCGAGGAAGCGTCCGTCGAGGATCTGTTCGGCGACTCGCTTCATCCCTACACGCGCGGCCTGCTGGCCTCGATCCCCCGGCTCGATCTCATTCGCGGCGCCGAGGACACCTCACCCGGTCGTCTCCAGGAGATCCCGGGCATCGTCCCCGCGCTCTATGATCTGCCAAAGGGATGTGCCTTCGCGCCGCGCTGCACCTATGCCGACGAGCGCTGCAAGGCCGAGTATCCGGCCTACGAGGAGAAGCGGCCCGGACACTGGGCCGCCTGTTGGAAATCGGAAATCGTCGCCGGAGGAACGAATGGCTGAGCCGCGCGCGCAAGATCTACCCATCGCACCCGCGGCCGGTGGAGCCCTGGCTTCGAACGGCGGCGGTCACGGGCCGTCACAGTCGGCGAACGGCAACGCGACCGCAACGGCGGGCGTGGCCGATCCCGTGCTAGAGGTGCGCGATCTCAAGAAGCACTTTCCCGTCAAGAAGGGCCTGCTTCGCAAGACCGTGGGCCACGTCTATGCCGTCGACGGCGTCAGCTTCACGATCGGCCGCGGCGAAACCGTGGGCCTCGTCGGCGAATCGGGTTGCGGCAAGACGACCGTTGGGCGCACGTTGCTGCGCCTCGTCGAGCCGAGCGGCGGCCAGATCCTGCTTAACGGCAAGGACGTCACCCACCTCTCGAAGAACGAGTTCCGCCCCTATCGCCGGGAGATGCAGATCATCTTCCAGGATCCATTCTCATCGCTCGACCCGCGCATGTCGGCCGGCCAGATCGTCTCCGAGCCGCTCGAGGTGCACGGCGAAGGTGACCATGCCCAGCGGCGCGAACGGGTGGCCGAGTTGTTCCGCCGCGTTGGTCTTCGCCCGCAGCAGATGGACAACTTCCCTCACCAGTTCTCGGGTGGCCAGCGCCAGCGCATCGGCATCGCCCGCGCGCTCGCCCTGAACCCGAAGCTGATCATCGGCGACGAGCCGGTGTCGGCGCTCGACGTGTCCATTCAGGCGCAGGTCATCAACATCCTGATGGACCTGCAGAAGGACCTGGGCCTCTCCTACCTCTTCATTTCCCACAACCTCGCCGTCGTCGAGCACATCTCGCATCGCATCGCGGTGATGTACCTCGGCCGGATCGTCGAGTATGCGGACAAGCGGACCATCTTCACCGCCCCGCGCCATCCCTACACCGAGGCGCTGCTGTCGGCGGTCCCCGTTCCCGATCCTCGCGTCAAACGCAAGAAGATCGTGCTCGATGGCGACGTGCCGAGTCCGGTGAAGCCGCCCTCGGGCTGCCATTTCCACACCCGCTGCCCGATCGCGGTGGCGCGCTGCAAGGTGGACAGTCCCCCCTTGGTCGAGAAGGCGCCCGGCCAGTTCGCCGCCTGCCACCTGCGCTGAGGTCACTGCCGGCGGGACCGGCCTCGCGGCTTATCCCCACCGGGCGCGGAGAGTGCTAATCTTCGCTCCGGTGGCTCGCCGTCGCGGGCGCGATTGCGAGGGATCGGTCGGCATGCGGCTGCTGGTGTCAATCCTGTTGGTGATGCTGTGCGGAGCTGGCGAGGCGGCCGCCCGGCAGGTGGCGCTGGTCGTCGGGATCGCGCGCTACGAGCGTCTTCCCGGGCTCCCC
>JBGSJD010000549.1:0-2557 GCA_041742195.1 Hyphomicrobiaceae bacterium | reverse complement strand
CTGAAAAAGGCGGCAGCGCGAACTGTCGAAGCGCTGTGGCAGGCGATCGCTGACGCCATCCAGAAGATCACACGCACCGACGCCCTCGGGTTCTTCAAGGCCGCCGGCTACGGTTCCGCGTGAATGGAATCTGCTCTAGTGGCGCGGCTGTAGATCGAATTCCCGGGCCAAGGCCTCGAAGGTGCGCACGCGGAGGTCGTAGCTCGGGGCTACGGCGACCAGGATCACCTCGTCGGCGCCGAAGTCGGCTGCGATCTGGCGGATGCGGCCGGCGACGACCTTGGGCGTGCCGAGCGTCAGGCGCGGGCGGTCGTTGGCGGCAATCTGCTGTTCGCGTGGAGAGAACTCGTAGGCGGCCGCCTCCTCGAGCGTGGGCACCGTCCGGTTGGCGCCCATGGCCGTCAGGGCCCATCGCATGAGAACGGCCTTCTCGATGGCCTTCGCTTCGGCTTCGTCCTCGGTGCAGATGGCCAGCATGGCGAGAGCGATGCGTGGCTCTTCCTCATGCCAGGGCTTGAAGTGCTGGCGATAGGCGCGTGCCACGTCTGCCCCGGAATAGGCGTTTATGAAGTGGGCGAAGGCGAAACGCATGCCGAGGCTCGCGGCAAAGGACGCGCCCCCGGTCGACGAGCCGAGCACCCACATTTCGGGTGAGGTCTCGACCGCTGGGCTTGGTATCTGGCCTGCGAGGGGGTGATTGTCGGGCACGACGCCGCGGAAGATTGCGGAGAGTTCGGCCAACTGATTGGCGAAGCCTTCGTCGGTGTCGATCGGTCGGCCGTCGAACAGGACGCGGGCGGTGCGCGGATGGCCGCCCGGCGCGCGGCCCAGTCCCAAGTCCATGCGGCCCGGGTACATCGCTTCGAGCATCTTGAACTGCTCGGCAATCTTGAAAGGCGCGTAGTAGGGCAACATGATCCCGCCCGTGCCGAGGCGAATGTGCTTCGTTTCCGCGCCGAGCCGGGCGAGCAGGATTTCGGGCGAGGCGTCGGCGAGGCCGATCATGCCGTGGTGCTCGGCGCACCAGTAGCGATGGAAACCCAGCCGGTCCGCGAGCTTGGCGAGCTCGATCGTGCGCCGGACGGCCTCGGCTGGTGGCGTCGTGCCGATCACCGGCGACTGGTCGAGGATAGACAGGGGTAGCGTCATTGGGTGGGGCCTCGCTGCGGCGTGGCCGGCAGCATGCCACGATCCCTGCTCCCGACCAATGCCCGCGCTCTGACCGGCCGGTGGGCTTGATGCCCGTCAAGGCGCATCTGCTGGTGCGGGCGCTCAATTGTCAAAGATGCCTTGCAGGAGTGCTCACACATGAAAGCCTCGGAAGTCATGGCAACCAACGTCGTCACGGTGGAACCGCGGACGACGGTGAAGGACATCGCCGAGATCATGACGGGACGGCGGATCAGCGGCGTGCCCGTCGTGGACGGTGGCAAGCTCGTCGGGATCGTCAGCGAGACCGATCTTCTCCATCGGGCCGAAACCGGCACCGAGAAGCGCCATAAATGGTGGCTCGGCGCCTTCATGGACGCGGATCGGATGGCACGCGAATACGCGGCCTCTCACGGTCGGGTCGCTGCCGATATCATGACGCCGAACGTCATCACCGTGAAGGCCGACGCCGATCTCGGAGAGGTTGCCGATCTTCTCGACCGGAAGAAATTGAAGCGCGTGCCCGTGGTGGATGGCGGCGCACTGGTCGGCATGATCACGCGGGGCGATCTGGTGCGGGCGTTCCTCGCGAAAGCCAAGGCTGCCGAAGTCGCGCCGGTCGACGATGCGGTGCTCACGACTGCGATCAAAAGCCGGATGCGGCGCGAATCCTGGCTCGACGCCTCGCTCGTCAATCTCAATGTGAAGGGCGGCGTGGTCACGCTCGAGGGCCTCGTCACCTCCCAGGACCAGCTCAAGGCGCTCAGCCTGCTCGTCGCGGAGACGCCCGGTGTCGTGCGTGTCGATACCCAGCTTCGGCTCAGGCCTCGCGACATGGGCGTTTGAGGGGTCTGGTTCGGTCTCGGGTCATCCTGGCCCGGCGCATCACGAAAGGGCTGGACCGGGCCCCTCATCCTCTCCATTCTCGGCCGCCGAAATTGCCTTCGCGGCCGATCTGGAGAGACCTTGCACATGGCCAATGACATCAGGGGCGCGGACATCGTCGCCCAGAGCCTCGCGCGCCTCGGCAGCCGGACGGTGTTCACGCTGTCCGGCAATCACATCATGTCCATCTTCGATGCGGCGATCGAGGCGAAGCTGGAGCTGATCCATACCCGCCACGAAGCGGCCACCGTGCACATGGCGGACGCCTGGGGACGCCTCACCGGAGAGCCCGGCATCGCCATGGTCACCGGCGGGCCGGGGCACGCGAATGCGGTCGGGGCACTATTCACGGCGCTTTCGGCCGAGAGCCCGATGGTGCTGCTCTCGGGCCATGCCGCGACGTGGGAACTGGGCCGCGGCGGCTTCCAGGAGATCCGGCAGGCCGACATGGCGGCACCCGTCGCCAAGGCATCGTGGACGGCGAAATCCGCCGCTACGCTCGGCGAGGAACTGGGCGAGGCGC
>JBGSJD010000548.1:0-7175 GCA_041742195.1 Hyphomicrobiaceae bacterium | reverse complement strand
GGACCGGAGGGGCCGTCGGCCCAGAGCCAGCGGGCGCCGCATGCGGCGGCTCTGCTGGCCGCGGAAGGCAAGGTCCGGGCGGCAGCGAACGAAGCCGAACTCGTGCACCTCGTTGCAAACGAACTGCGAAAGCTGGCTGGCGCGCGTCAGGTCATGGTCGTGCGCATCTCCGAACCCGGAAAAGCCTGGGTCCGCTGCGTCTCCAGCCTGGCAGTCGTTGACCGAGGCACGCCTTTCGTCCGTTGGGTCGAGAGCATGATGCGATCGATCCTCGCCGATCCTGGAAGCGCGGCAGGCGCCACATTCCAGCTTCCGGCTTTCGTCGACGTCGGGGCGTCCGAGACGCGAACCTATCCATTTCGTCATTTCATCTGGCAGCCGATGCGGCTGGCCAGCGGCGAAGCGTTCGCCGGCGTTCTGCTCGCGCGGGAGTTGCCGTGGTCGGAACACGACGCGAAGTTGGTGGCGCGTGAAGCGGCCGCTTTCGGTAGTGCGTGGCTCGCTCTCTACGGCGGGCACAAGCTGCGGCCGGCGCGTACCTCGATGCGGTGGTGGCGGATTGTTGGAGCGATAGCAGCCGTCGCGCTGTCCGTCTTGCCCGTGCCCCTGACGGTGCTCGCGCCGGCGGAGATCGTCCCGCGCAATCCGCAGCGCGTCACCGCCGCCATCGACGGGATCATCAAGGACATCCTTGCCGAGCCCAACAGTGTGGTGGTGGCTGGCCAGCCCATCGTCCTCTTCGACGATACGACGCTGCGAAACCGATTGCAGATCGCGGAGCAGGACGTGTCGCTCGCGCGCGCCAAATACGATCGCGCAAGCCAGGCTGCGTTCGCGGACGACAAGGCGCGTCACGAGCTGGCCATCGCCCGGGCCGAACTCGCGATCAAGAGCGCCGAGCGGGATTACTCGGCCGACTTGCTCCGGAGATCCGTGCTGACCGCCGCGCGTGACGGCGTTCTCCTCTACGCGGACAAGGCCCAGCTGATCGGTCGGCCGATCAAGACCGGCGAGCGGCTCATGCAGATCGCCACACCAGAAGACCTCGCGGTCCGGATCGAACTGCCCGTCGCGGATGCCATCATTCTCGACCGGAAGGCGCGCGTTCGACTGTTCCTCGATGCGAAGCCCCTCACGCCGATCGGGGCGATGCTGACGAGCGAGGCCTACCATGCCGAGCCCAACAGTACGCAACAGCTCGTCTATCGCCTGCACGCCGATTTTGCCGCTGCCCCTCACGGCGTCCGGCTCGGCTCGAGGGGAACGGCGCAATTGAGCGGCGCCACGGTACCGCTCATCTTCTTCCTGCTTCGGCGCCCCATCTCGACGCTGCGCCAAACCCTCGGTCTTTGAGCAACACGGATGAGCGCTCCGACGACGATGCTGCTTCCGGAGCTCCGTCAGGAGCTGCAGCTCTTCGAGGGGCCTGCAAGCTCTTCCGGCCAGGCGTGGCTGCTCTATGATCCGGTCCGGCACAGCTATTTCCAGATTGACGCCACCGCCTACCAGCTCCTGCTGCAGTGGCGACCGATGGCACTGGAACGGGCCGTCGAGCACTTCACACAGCACCTCGATCGCGCCATCGGCGCGGAGGAGGTTCGCCAGCTCCTCTCGTTTCTCCAGGCCCACGATCTTGTCCTCGAGCCCAAAGGCGGGGACGCACGCGCGTTCGGCCAGAGAGACATCTCGGCCAGCCGCCATGGGCTGTCGCTCGCCTTCCATCACTATCTGTTCTTTCGCGTTCCCCTGTTTCGACCCGAGCGCTTCCTCAGGGCGACCTTGCCGCTGGTGCAGATCCTATACACGCGGACGGCCGGTCTCCTATGCCTGGGATTGACGCTTATCGGGCTCTATCTCGGCTCACGGCAATGGGAGCAGTTCGCGACGACATTCCTCGACTTTCTCAGCCTCGAGGGGCTTGTCGTCTACGGAGCCGCCCTGCTGATCGCCAAGGCGCTGCATGAGCTGGCGCATGCCTACACCGCGACGCGCCTCGGCGTGCGTGTCACGACCATGGGTGTGGCCTTCATGCTCATGGCACCCATGCTCTATACCGACGTCACGGACGCGTGGCGTCTGAAGCGCCAACGCGACAAGCTCGCCATCGATGCGGCGGGGATGGTCGCCGAGCTGGCGCTCGCCGGCGTCGCGACATTCCTGTGGTCCATTCTTTACGACGGGCCGCTCAGATCCGCCGCCTTTGCCATGGCGACGACGGGCTGGATCATGAGTCTTGCGGTCAATCTCAATCCGCTGATGCGTTTCGACGGCTACCATATCCTGTCTGATCTCTGGCGCATGCCCAATCTCCAGTCGCGGGCCAATGCGTGTGCCATCTGGTCCTTGAGAGAATGCCTCTTCGCCCTTCGACGGGAGCCTCCCGAGCCATTCGACGCAACGACACGCCGCCTGCTGGTCGGCTACGCGCTTGCAGCCTGGATCTACCGGCAAGCCTTGTTCATCGGCATCGCGCTCCTGGTCTACCACACGTTCTTCAAAGCTATCGGCGTTCTTCTCTTTGCGATCGAGATCGGGCTCTTCATTGTTTCTCCCGTCATCAGGGAAATATCCGAGTGGTGGAAAATGCGGAATGATCTCCTTACGGCTCGAAGTTTCTGTTCCCTCGCGCTGCTCATCATGCTCGTTGCCGGACTGTTTCTGCCACTGGACGGCACCGTCAGTGTTCAGGCTGTGTTGAAGGCCAGGCAGGAAACGGCCATTCATGTGCCTCGTCCCGCGCGTGTGGACGCCGTTCTCGTTGCGGACGGCTCATCCGTCAGAGAGGGAGACACACTCGCCGAACTGAGCGCTCCGGACCTCGAGCACGAGATCGCGCAGACCCGGCGCAGAGCGGACCTCACGAAACTGCGTCTCGATCGAATTGCCGGGGATGCGGTGGACCGGGCCGACACGATCGTTCTCGCAAGCGAGCTGATCCGGCACCGGGCGCAACTCGACGGGCTCGAACTCGAGCGACGCCGCCTGACGTTGACCGCGCCGCATCGGGGCATCGCGCGCGATGTGGACCGGGACCTCTCGGCCGGCGCCTGGGTCAACGAGGCGGGCCTCCTTGCCCGGCTGGTCGGCGTCGGCCCCACGATCGTCAGCGGCTACGTCGCGGAGGAAGACGTCGGACGGATACTTCCATCCGGCCTCGCGACCTTCGTTCCGGAGGATCCGACGCGCGCGCTTCGGACGGGCCGTGTCATCGAGGTGTCGGCCGCGGGCGCACGAAACCTCGAGCTTTTCTATGTCGCCTCCGTCTATGGCGGCGCGGTGCCCACCGACCGGACGCCAGACGGCGACATCCGTTCACGCTCGGGCCGGCATCTGATCCACGTCGCCATCGACACACCACCCGATGCCATGGCTATTCGCGGCACACTGCATGTGCAGGCGGAGCCGGAAAGTTTCGCGGCTGCAGTGCTGCGCCGGATCTTTCAGATCCTCATTCGCGAGAGCGCGGCCTAGTCGTGGGGATGGGGGTATCGACCTCGCGAACGCCGTGTCCATGAAACGGCCTCGGCTCGCATCACGGACCTCAGAGCACTTGGGATGGGTCGGGCTCGTCGGCGACGGGCCGCTTCACTTCACGATGATGCTGCCGCTCATGCCGGCCTCGCGATGACCGGGAATGAGACAGGCGAAATCGAACTGGCCAGCGGTTGTGAAGTGCCACAGCAAATCGCCGGACGCCTTCGCCGGAACCTGCCTTGAATTCGGGTCGTCATGCTTCATGTCGGGCATGGCCTTCATCATCTCGGCGTGCTCTTCGATCTCTTGTGACGTCCCGAGCAGGAACTCGTGATCCAGAGCTCCGACGTTGTCGAGGCGGAACCTGATCTGCTCGCCTTTGCGAACCTCGATGCTCGCAGGCTCGAACAGCATCTTGCCGTCCACTTCCATCATCTTGACGACGATCGTGCGTGAAGGCTGCCGCGGATCGCCTGGTTGGCCATAGGCCGATCCCTCCCTCGACATCTGGTGGCCGCCACCGTGACCGTGATGTCCCGAGGGACCGTGGGCGGGCACCGTGGCACTGCCGGCAACGGCGAACATTGCAATGAGAGCGAGCTTCTTCTTCATGATCGGTTCCTCCTCGACTGTGCCTTCAACATGGTGGGGGCGACGGCAGATCGACCCGGGCGACCAGGCCTTTCGTCGCCAAGTTCTGAAGCGTCACGTCACCTCCGTGCGAGCGGAGAATGGTGCGGGCGACCGTCAGTCCCAGGCCGTGGCCACCCGTCGCCCGTGCCCGTGACGGCTCGCCCCTTACGAAGGGTTCGAACACCTGTTCGAGCTGGTTTGCCGGAATTCCGGGGCCATCGTCCTCGACGGCGATCGCGATCCGGTCATTCTCGAGCGCGACCCGCACCCGCGCCGCGCCGCCGTATTTCAGCGCATTCTGGACGAGGTTGCCGAACGCGCGCTTGAGCGCCAGGTGCCGCCCGAGAACGACCACGTGGCGCGGGCCGTCGATCAAGACATGTTCACCGGCGTCGGTGGCGTCCGCCTCCAGCGTTTCGAAGATCGCCATGATGTCGACCGGCTCCACGTTCTCCTTGAGGAGATCGTCGCGCAGGAAGGACAGCGTGGCCGTGATCATCTCCTCCATTTCGTCGAGATCCGCTTCGGCCTTCTGGCGGGACTGGGGATCCGGCAGCGCCGCGATACGAAGCCTGAGGCGCGTCAGCGGTGTCCTCAGATCATGACTGACGGCGGCGAGCATTTCCGTACGCTCGTCGATGAGTTTGCGGATGCGCTCCTGCAGTTCGTTGATGGCGCGTGACAGCATCCGCACCTCGCGCGTTCCGGCCTCAGGCAGGGGAGCATTGCGGGGCGTGACAAACAGACCCCGCGCGCCCTCGGCGAGTCCGCGCAGAGGCGTCGTGAGCCAATGGCTCATGAGCACGGAAACGGCAACGACGCCGAGTGCCGCCACCAGCGCCGAAAGGAAGGCGCTCGGAGCGGCGGCGCGGGCGGCCTCGACCCGGGCAAGCGTCACGTTCAGCCACGACCCATCATTGAGCGGAAGCGAGAGCAATGTGATGTGCCGCTGATCCGCAGACTTGCCGGCATGCGGCTCATCCTCGAGCGTCCGGGTCGTGCCAATCACGACGCCCTTCTCGGCGCGCTGCGGCGAACGCGCGGCCAACCCGTCACGCAATCGTTCAGCGGTCTCGTCGAGATTGCCCCCCGGCGTGGCCAACGGCTCGCGCCCCCAATGCAGCTCGAGCGGCCCGCCAGAAAGTCGATGAGCGGCGTCGTCCCGCTTGTCCGGTTCGATGGCCGTGATCGTATCTGCGAGCACAAGCAGGCGCTCGACGATGACTGACGTGTTGAGGGCCGTCACCTCGCGCTCGATGCCCCGCTGATAGATGTACTGCGCGATCGCGAGGATCGAGCCCAGTCCCACGATCAGGACGATGATCGTACGTCCGGCAATGGTGTCTGTGAGCCAGCTCATCGGCGCTGGACCGTCGGCACGAACATGTACCCCGCACCTCGGACCGTCTTGATGAAGCTCTCACCGTCGACGCCGCGGTCGATCTTGCGCCGAAGCCGACTGACCTGCACATCGATGCTGCGATCGAGGTTCATGGCGTCAGAGCTGCGGGCGGTCTCGAGAAGCTGCTCTCGCGACAGAATGCGCTGCGGCGTCTCGAGGAATGCCGAAAGAAGTGCGTGCTCGCCGGCTGACAGGTCGACGATCACGCCCTCCGGGCTGCGCAATTCCCGGCGCAACGTGTCGAGGCGCCATCCCTCGAACTCGAAATTGCGCTTGCGCCGGCCGGCGTCGGTTTCGAGCGACATTCGCGATCGCCTGAGCAGAGCCTTGATGCGCGCCAACAGTTCGTTGGGGCTGAAGGGCTTGCTCATATAATCGTCGGCACCGATCTCGAGCCCGACGATGCGGTCCGTCTCGTCTCCGCGTGCCGTGAGCATCAGGATCGGGATATTGGACGACGCCCTGAGATCGCGGCAGATTTCGATGCCGCTTTGGCCGGGCAGCATGATGTCGAGAATGACGAGATCGACCGGAGCGCCGGACCGCATGTGGCGGTCCAGATCGCGCCCGCTGCCGACGCCGACAATGGCATAGCCATGTTCAAGGAGGAACTGCGCGAGCAGATGACGGAGATCACCGTCATCGTCGCAGACGAGAATGTAGGCTTCGGGCGTCGGCTGTTCGGCGCCCGAAGGTTGCTGGCCGTCCGAGGCTGGCACGTCTTCTCTCCTCGGCATGGATTGCCTGTTTCTCAATCGAGGGGCGTCAGCCGCACCTGATGGCTTTGGCCACCAACCTTGCTCGTCTTCAAGATGACCCGCATGCCCTTCCTGGCGGCGAAGTCGCCTTTGCCCTTCATGATATGTCCACCCGCGGGCGACAGAACGACTTTGTGGTTCTTGCCCCCGACGAGCACCTGCGCCTCGGCGCTGCCGCCAGCCGTGTCCATGGGCTTTTCATTTGCGTCGGTGACGTAGAGGGTGAGATCGCCGCCTGCTGCCACCATCTCGAGATGCTGCGTGCCGCCGCCTGCGTCGACGATGTGGCCACCGTTGGGTCCCTTGGTGAACTTGCTGCTGGTATGGGCGAGCGCGGGTGTGGCGAGCGCCAATGCCGCGGCGATGGTGAGATACTTGAGCATGGACCTGGCTTCCTTTTGCTATCGACGTCCGGACTGTCAGTAGGCCTGCGCAACCGCCTCGCCGAGGTGTGCCTCGTCGCGGGCGGAGCGTAGTCGTTCGATGGCGGGTTCACCGTACCTGAGGAAAAGGACCGGCGTGAGGACGGTGTCGAGCAACGTCGCGCTGATCAGCCCGCCAAAAATGGTGATGGCCACCGGATGCAGGATCTCCTTCCCGGGCTCATCCGCACCGATCATCAGCGGCACCAGGGCAAGCCCCGCCGACAGCGCGGTCATCAGAACCGGCGTCAATCGTTCCAGACTGCCGCGCACGATCATGTGCGGGCCGAAGCGCTCGCCCTCGAACAGCACCAGGTTGATGTAGTGGCTGACCTTCAGGATGCCGTGTCCGTCGTCAGAACATTTGGCGCAGATCGCGGCGTAAATTATCGGAGTTCGGGCCTCGTCTGAGGGTTGATATTAAGCGGCGAGTTTGCGGTGTTGCAAGCGCCGATGCTCGATGGTCTGTCGCTTGATCCTTTCACG
>JBGSJD010000547.1:0-4424 GCA_041742195.1 Hyphomicrobiaceae bacterium | reverse complement strand
GCGCCCTCCGTGCCGGTCGCCGACGCGGACGCTATGGCGTGCACCGGCCTCGTCGACGATCGCAACGAGACCGCCGAACACTACCGGCCCCTTCTCGCCGAAGCCGTGGCGCGCGGCCTGCATCTCGTGTGCGCGAACCCCGATCTGGTGGTCCATGTCGGCGACGACCTGTTGCCGTGTGCCGGAGCCATCGGCGCCCTTTACGAGGAGCTCGGCGGCGAGGTGTTCTGGGCCGGCAAGCCGTTCCCGGTCGCCTACGAGACAGCCATGGAAAGTGCAGCCGCCATCCGCGGTGGATCCATCGCACCCGACCACGTGCTGGTCATCGGTGATTCCATGCGAACCGATCTGGCGGGAGCCGCGCGCGCCGGCGTCGATGCGCTGTTCATCGCATCGGGCATTCATCGCGACGAGGTGATGGTCGAGGGGCGCATCGATCAACGCCGACTGGGTCGGTTGTTCGCGCCGGGATCGCCAGCGGCCGTCGCCGTGTCCACGGGGCTCCGGCCATAGCCGGGACCGAGCCGGGCACGGGCCACCCCGAGCTACCAGTCGCCGACGCGGCCCCGGCCCTTCTTGACGTCGCTGCGCCGCGACTTGCCGTCCAGCCGCCGCTCCTTTGACGCTTTCGTCGGACGCGTCTTCACACGCGGCTTAGGCACCTTCGTCGCTTCGACGACCAGCTCGTTGAGCCGCTCCCGTGCATCGGCCCGGTTCTGCTCCTGGGTCCGGAAGCGATCGGCCCGGATGACGAGCACGCCCTCTTTGGTCAGCCGCCGCCCGGCGAGCCGGGCCAGCCGCGCCCTCACGCTCGGCGGCAGGCTGGGCGACTGGCGCACATCGAACCGCAGCTCGACGGCCGTCGAGACCTTGTTGACGTTCTGCCCGCCGGGACCGGACGCCCGGACGAACGTCTCCTCGAGTTCCTCCTCCGGGATCTCGGGTATGGCTGTCGAACCCGTCATCGGAGGGCGGCCCCTGCCATCACTCGCCCTTGGCCACGGAAATGTCCGGGGCTTCCTCGTTCTTCATGCCCTGGATGTGATAGCCGGCGTCCACATGGTGGACCTCGCCGGTGACGGCACGGCCGAGATCCGACAGCAGGTAGAGCGCTGAGCCGCCCACTTCCTCGATCGTGACCGTCCGGCGGAGTGCCGAATTGTATTCGTTCCACTTCAGGATGTAGCGGAAATCGGCGATCCCCGATGCCGCGAGCGTTTTGATGGGACCGGCCGAGATGGCATTGACCCGGATGTTCTGCTTTCCGAGATCGGCCGCGAGATACCGGACGCTCGCTTCGAGGGCGGCTTTCGCGACGCCCATGACGTTGTAGTGCGGCATTACTTTCTCGGCGCCGTAGTAGGTCAGCGTCAGAATTGAGCCGCCGTTCGGCATCAGCGCCTCGGCCCGCTTGGCGAGCGCCGTCAGCGAATAGCAGGAGATCAGCATCGTCTGGACGAAGTTCTTCTCGCTCGTGTCGACGTAGCGCCCATCGAGCTCCGTCTTGTCAGAGAAGGCGATCGCGTGGACCAGGAAGTCGAGGCTGCCCCACTCCGCCTTCAGCGCCTCGAAGACGCTGTCGATCGAGGCGCTGTCGGTTACGTCGCAGGGGAGCACGATCCGCGAGCCGAGTTCGGCTGCCAGCGGCTCGACCCGCTTTTTCAGCGCGTCGCCCTGATAGGTGAAGGCAAGTTCCGCCCCCTGCGCGGCGCAGGCCTGCGAGATCCCCCAAGCGATCGACCGGTTGTTGGCGACACCCATGACAAGACCGCGCTTCCCGCGCATCAGGCCGACGCCTGCACTGGCTCCATTCCCGCTGGCCGCTGTCATATCCGGCTGTCCTTTGGTGGTAATGCGTTCCGATTGGCGCGACTTTACACAAACGGAGGCCGGGGTCCAGACGCGGCGCCGCCACTTCGATCGGGGCGCTCGACTGGCATGAGGCGGGCGCGAGCGCACCCCGGCGTGCCTTCCGATGTGAGCAGTGGCCGCCGCGATGAGCGTCGCATCGCATGCGTTTCGCATGGACTGAGATGCAGCCGGGTGCGTGGTGCAGCGCAATGTCTGTCGGGGCTTGTCGTGCCCGAAAATTCGTGATGTTTTCTCGCAACAGGGCGCAGTCTTTTGAATGAAGGCCGAAGGCAGAATTCTTTTTGCTAGTCAACAACGCTCGGGAATGTGCGCATATTTTTTGAGTCCGAAATGATTCGGACGTCAACGTTCGAAGAGGGAGAATGAGCATGGCTAAGGCAGCAGCGAAGAAGGCCCCCGCGAAGAAGGCAGCGGCTCCGGCGAAGAAGGCCCCTGCCGCGAAGAAGCCGGCGGCAAAGAAGAAGGGCTGAGCGACGCTCGGGGAATTCGCGCCCCCGATAGGGCATCGGGGTCGCTCCTCCCGGCATCGACATGCTTCAGGCGCGAATGCGCCACTCGAGACCGGATGCCGCTGGCGCGCTCCGGTCTTCTTTTTTTTGTGCGTCTGGATGTGGCGAGGTTGCCGGACGCCACCCGATGACGGCTTCGACCGTCGCGAAATGTCTCGTCTCTGCGTCCCGCCCGAACGGCACCCGGGTGACAAGCGATCTCGCCCTGCCACATTGACCTTCGAAGCGAAGCTGGCTATCCCGAGTCAGTAGATTCATGGCCTTACGGCCGTTATCTCGCCAAAAAAATCAAAAAAAGTGGCCTAATGATCTGAGATGACGCGAATCTTTACGACTCATTAACCTTGTAGATGGCAGCTTGGATTCAGCAAGACATGCTGATTCGTCCGGGCAGACAAATCAGCCTTGCTTCTGGGAAAACGAAGGAGACTGAAAATGGCTGCTACTGCAAAGACCAAGACCACGAAGACGACGAAGACCGCGAAGAAGCGCACCTCGGCTCGCAAGACCGTCGTGAAGGCTGCCGCCACGAAGCGCTCGGGCACCGCTCGTCGCGCCGTGAAGGCGACCAAGGTCGCGAAGGCTCCGAAGACCACGAAGGCTCGGGCCGCGAAGCCGGTCGCCAAGACCACCCGCGCCGTCAAGTCGGTGAAGAAGACGGTCAAGGCGAAGGCCAAGGCCCCCCGCGCTCGCAAGTCGGCCTCCAAGGCCTGAACTTCGAACGCCACGAATTTTGGCTAGGGGCCACGCCACTCGAGAGCGTGGACCCCGTGCCAAGATCCGAGATTTCTGGCTGGCATCTTGCCGACGAGGCAAGTGTCGGCCGAATTCATTTGGGAAGCGCCCGCAGGCGCACTCGTGCGGCCGGGCACCCTGATGCACCACGGCCGGCATTCCTCCCGCCCGCTGTCGCGCGGGAGTTGTCCGCGAATCACACCCGGCGTTCGACCATCAGCTTCTTCAACTCCGCGATCGCCTTGCCCGGGTTCAGGCCCTTGGGGCACGCCTTGGCGCAGTTGAGAATGGTATGGCACCGGTAGAGCCGGAACGGATCTTCGAGGTTGTTCAGTCGCTCGCCCGTCGCCTCGTCGCGGCTGTCGATCACCCAGCGATAGGCCTGCAGGAGAACGGCGGGACCGAGGTAGCGATCCTGATTCCACCAATAGCTCGGGCACGACGTGGAGCAGCACGCGCACAGGATGCATTCGTAGAGGCCGTCGAGCTTCTCGCGGTCTTCCTTTGCCTGCTTCCACTCTTTGGGCGGCGTCGGCGTCGTCGTCTGCAGCCACGGCTCGATCGACCGATGCTGCGCGTAGAAGTTGGTCATGTCCGGCACGAGGTCCTTGATGACCTCCATGTGCGGTAGCGGATGGATCCTCACCGCGCCGCGAACCTCCTCGATCGCCTTCAGGCAGGCCAGCGTGTTGGTGCCGTCGATGTTCATCGAGCACGAGCCGCAGATGCCCTCGCGGCACGAGCGCCGGAACGTCAGCGTCGGGTCGATCTCGTTCTTGATCTTGATCAGCGCGTCGAGAACCATCGGGCCGCACTGCTTGCGATCGATGTAGTAGGTGTCGACGCGCGGACCCGCCTCGTCGTCCGGGCTCCACCGATAGACGCGGAATTCTTTCCAATCGCCTTCGCCTTGCGGCTTGTTCCAGGTCTTGCCTGAGCTGATCTTGGAATGGCGCGGCAGGGTCAACTGGACCATCGAGGTCACTCTTTCCGTAAAGTGTTGAGTTGGGCCGGAATGTCTTGGATGACGCGTACGAAGTCAACGGTTGCCGACGCGTGGGAGATGACGTCCGAAACGAAGTGTCGCACCCCGGTCAGCCGCGAGCGGCGCCGGCCGTGCCGGCAAGGCCGGGCTGGCTGGGCCCGAAGTCCCGCGCCGCGTCGATCGTGATCAGCGTTTGCTCGCGGATCTCGAGCACGGCGAGACTGCGTTCGACGGGCCCGCGGGCGGTCATCCGGAAGGGGCCGTCGGTGCCGGCGAAGCCTGTGGGCCGCTGCAGATTGGCTGCCGTGAACCGCTGGCCGGCC
>JBGSJD010000546.1:0-4998 GCA_041742195.1 Hyphomicrobiaceae bacterium | reverse complement strand
GCCGTCGGCCTCGGCGCCGCCGATCGCGCCCGTAGCTGCGCCGGCTCGTGAGCCGAAAGCGCGCGAGGCGATGCAATCCGGCGTCAACGGCGCCTCACCGGCCTCTGTCACGGACCTCGCGCCCACCAACAGGGAGCCGGCGACGGCAATGGCCTCTGAAGGCACGTCCAAGACGTGATCCGGATGCGGGGGAACGCATGACGACCACAGCGCCGACGCAGCCCGACATGGCCATGCTCGAGCGCCGCCGCATCGAGGCGAAACTGCTCGCGCACGTCTATGCGGTCGTCTCGGAGCGACACGGTCAGGCAGCCGCCGAGGCGGTCATCGGCGAAAGCGTCCGTCGCTCCGCCATCGAGCAGGGCAAGGAGATGGCGGCAGCCCTGTCCGGCGAAACGTCGCTCGAGAGCTTCATCGCAGCCCAGGAGCTCTGGACGCGCGGCGGCGCGCTGCAGGTGGCGGTCGATGAGGCGAGCGCAAGCCGGTTTGCGTTCCGCGTCACGCGCTGTGAATATGCCCGCATGTATCGCGAGATGGGGCTCGGCCATATCGGCCATCTGTTGTCGTGCCAGCGCGACGGGACGTTCTGCGAAGGCTACGACCCGAAGTTGAAACTGGCGCGCACGCAAACCATCATGCAGGGCGCCGATCACTGCGACTTCGAATACACCTACGTCAACGAGGCGACGGGCGATCGCCCCGCGTAACGCCCGACGCCCGACACCGGCAATCTGATCAGGTCGAAAATGCCGGCACGGTCCGCATGGGCCAGGGCGCGTCCGCCGTGTCGCAAGCGACGGTCTCGATGTCCGGGAGCGCCTGTATGAGGCCCGTCTCGCGGTGCCGGTTGAGATTGCGTCGGTAGATCACGCCGGGTTTACCCCAGAGCATCCAGGTGGCCCGCCCCGTGGAGCTTTGCGAGACCCAGTCGCCCCGGGTGTCGAGCAGTTGCAGCGTCCATTGCCTCGGCCGCCCTGCGATGGTGTCGATCGCGAGCCGTGCTTCCCCCGAAAGTGCGGCCATCAGGATGTCGCGGCCTGCGTCGAGAGACTCGAGTTCCTCCACCCAGCCGTCGAGCGCCACCCAGCATCCGCCCTCGACGACACGCAACGCGACGTCGAATCCGCTGTACCCCGATGCCGGAATGGTCAGGCCGCGATCCGTCCGCCGGACCTCGACACGATAGCTTTGCCTGACGTCTTGCTCGAGAGCATCGAGAAACCTCTGTGCACCCTTCGGCATGTGTGCTGCTCGTCCTGCTGCTTCGCCCCCTGGTGCCCGCGTTCGACCGCAGGTTGTCTGTCGTGAAAGTGTCACTCGCGATTCTGTCATGGTCAATACCGCGTTCACGTCGCGATCGAGATACATCCACTGCTAAGTAGGCAAACGTCCGAAGCGCAGAACTATTCCCACGGTTGACGGCAAAAAAGTGTCGCAAACAGCGAGCGCCGCGGATCGGTCACGATCCGCGGCGCTCGGTCTGCCGGGTCTTGGGCCTGTGTCCTTACGCGGCCTTGGCCGCCGCCTCGGTCCGGATCTCGATCTGTCCGTCCTTGACACCGAGATGCACCGTGTCGCCATCCTTGACGTCGCCGGCCAGCAACCGCTCGGCCAGCGCATCCTGGACGTTCTTCTGGATCACGCGCTTCAGCGGCCGCGCGCCGTAGGCCGGATCGTAGCCGCTGTTGGCGAGCCACGTCCGCCCCGCGTCGTCGAGGACGATGGTGATCTTCCGGTCGGCGAGCAACTTCTGCAGCCGCCCCATCTGGATGTCGACGATCCGCCCCATCTCGGCCCTCTGCAGGCGATGGAACAGGATGATCTCGTCCAGCCGGTTCAGGAACTCCGGCCGGAAGCGCGTCTTGACCTCGGCGAGCACGTACTGGCGCGCCTCGCCCATGTCTCCGCCGTCCTGCACCGCGACCAGATACTCGGCCCCGATGTTCGACGTCATGATGATGAGCGTGTTCTTGAAGTCGACCGTCCGTCCCTGGCCGTCCGTCAGGCGCCCGTCGTCGAGCACCTGCAGCAGCACGTTGAACACGTCCGGATGCGCCTTCTCGATCTCGTCGAAGAGGATGACCTGATACGGCCGCCGCCGCACCGCCTCGGTCAGCGCGCCGCCTTCCTCGTAGCCGACGTACCCCGGCGGGGCGCCGATCAGCCGCGCGACGGAGTGCTTCTCCATGTACTCGGACATGTCGATGCGAACCATCGCGCTCTCGTCGTCGAAGAGGAACGTCGCCAGCGCCTTCGTCAGCTCGGTCTTGCCGACGCCGGTCGGGCCGAGGAACATGAACGAGCCGATCGGCCGGTTCGGGTCCTGCAGCCCGGCCCGCGCACGCCGCACCGCGGTCGAGACCGCCTTGACGGCCTCTTCCTGGCCGACGACGCGCTTGGCGAGCTGTTCCTCCATCTTCAGGAGCTTCTCCTTCTCGCCTTCGAGCATCCGGTCGACCGGCACGCCCGTCCAGCGCGAAACCACGCCCGCGATGTGGTCCGGCGTCACCGCTTCCTCGACCATGACGGCGGCCTTCCCGTCGCCCCCTTCCATGGCGGCGAGCTTCTTCTCGATCTCGGGAATGCGGCCGTAGGCGAGTTCGCCCGCCCGCGCGAGATCACCCCGCCGCTGCGCCTGTGCCAGCTCGGTCCGGAACCCGTCGAGTTCCTCCTTCAGCTTCTGCGCGTCGCCGAGGCGGCCTTTTTCGGCCTCCCAGCGCCGCGTCATGGTCGCCGACTGCTCCTCGTGCTCTGCGATCGACCGCTCGAGCTTGGCGAGCCGGTCCTTGGACCCCGGATCGGTCTCCTTCTTGAGGGCCTCCCGCTCGATCTTCATCTGCATGAGATCGCGATCGATGCGGTCCAGCTCCTCGGGCTTGGAATCGATCTCCATCTTGAGGCGGGACGCAGCCTCGTCGACGAGGTCGATGGCCTTGTCCGGCAGGAACCGGTCCGTGATGTAACGGTTGGAGAGCGTCGCGGCCGACACCAGCGCCGCATCCGTGATGCGCACGCCGTGGTGAAGCTCGTAGCGCTCCTTGAGCCCGCGAAGGATCGAGATCGTGTCCTCCACCGTCGGCTCGCTGACGAACACCGGCTGGAAGCGCCGCGCCAGCGCCGCGTCTTTCTCGATGTGCTTGCGATACTCGTCGAGCGTCGTCGCGCCGACGCAGTGCAGCTCGCCCCGCGCCAGCGCCGGCTTCAGCAGGTTGCCGGCGTCCATCGAGCCTTCGCTCTTGCCCGCGCCGACGATGGTGTGCAGCTCGTCGATGAACAGCACGATGCGGCCGGCCTCGGACGACACCTCCTGCAGCACGGCCTTCAGCCGTTCCTCGAACTCGCCGCGATACTTCGCGCCCGCGATCAGCGCGCCCATGTCGAGCGACAGAAGCCGCTTGTCCTTGAGGCTTTCCGGCACGTCGCCCTTGACGATGCGCTGGGCGAGGCCTTCGGCGATGGCCGTCTTGCCGACACCCGGCTCGCCGATCAGCACCGGATTGTTCTTTGTCCGCCGCGACAGCACCTGAATGGTGCGGCGGATCTCCTCGTCGCGCCCGATCACGGGGTCGATCTTGCCCTCGGCGGCCGCCTCGGTGAGGTCGCGTGCGTATCGCTTCAGCGCGTCGTAGCCCTGCTCGGCCGACGCGGTATCGGCTGTGCGTCCCTTGCGCACGTCATTGATGGCCTGGTTGAGCGCCTGCGGCGTCACGCCGGCATCCTTGAGGGCGCGCGCCACGTCCGAGCCACCCTCGACGAGGATGGCGAGTAGCAGCCGCTCGACCGTGACGAACTTGTCTCCGGCCTTGTCGGCGATCTTCTCGGCCTGATCGAGGACCCGGGCGAGATCCGGTGCGAGATACACCTGTCCCGCGCCGCCGCCCGAAACCTTGGGCCGCCGCTGGACGATCCGCTCGATGGCGGCGTGTGCCTGCTTCGAGTTGCCGCCGGCGGCGTCGATCAGTCCGGCGGCGAGGCCCTCCGGATCGTCGAGCAGCACCTTGGCGAGGTGCTCGGTCGCGAGCTGCTGGTGCCCTTCCCTCAGCGCGAGGTTCTGCGCCGCCTGGACGAATCCTTTGGCGCGATCGGTATATTTCTCGATATTCATCCGGTCCTCCACCCGCCCGCGATAGCCCCGAAGCGACCATCCTGGCTGTGCCATCCTGACTGTGCGTGCATCGTCCTTGCGCAAACGACTGCCCTGTCGGGCAACGCATCTGCGCCCTGAGACCCCCTCGAAAGGCGGGCCTACCCAATAAGTAGGAACGATCACGGGCGAGTGAAGGGGGCTGCGAGAGGTCCGGAGCTGCCGCGACGTCGCGGGCACCATTGGCACGCCGGTCAGTTGCCGAAGAAGCTCTCGAGGAACTGGATCTGCTCGGTGTAGCGGCGCTCGATGCATCCGCCATCGTTGCCGCAGGCATTGCGGCGGCCGATCCAGCGGCGATGCTCGTGATCGATCTCGGCACGCTTGCTGCGGCTGTCGAACGTCGCTCGTTGATAGGCGGTATTCAGCACGGCATCGAGGCGTCCGAGATTGGGGTTGCCGCAGATGGCGTGCTCGGCCGGCAGGTTGGCCGTCGGGCACCAGCCGGGCGTGTCACCGCCTGCTGCCGTCTCGGGCGTTCGAGCGGGAGGGGGAGGCGCGACGGCCCCGGGGCTTCCCTTGCACACCTCGAAGACGCCAGGCATCGCCACATCGGCACACAGGATGCCGCCCCACTTGAAGCCGGTGACGCCATCGACCCGGATCTGGAACCACGCATAGTTGTCCCAGTTCACGCCGGTATTGCGCAGGATGGTGATGCGCTGGCCTTCGCGCAGCGACTGGACGCGGCGGCTCTCCTGCGAGGGGCCGCTGCGCAGAATCCCGCCGAGCGAACGCCCCGACACGGGGTTGCCGCTTCCCTCGCGACCGGCTGGGGCCTGGATGCAGTCGTCGGTCTCGGGCTTCTGGATGGTGCCGGGCG
This sequence comes from Hyphomicrobiaceae bacterium, assembly GCA_041742195.1. Lineage (GTDB taxonomy): Bacteria > Pseudomonadota > Alphaproteobacteria > Rhizobiales > Hyphomicrobiaceae. The sequence goes on along the minus strand of JBGSJD010000546.1, from coordinate 31 downwards.
GGCAACCCGTCAGGGTGCCGCCCTCCTCGCC
>JBGSJD010000545.1:0-2210 GCA_041742195.1 Hyphomicrobiaceae bacterium | reverse complement strand
CGCCCGCGCGTTTCCGAAGTGCCCGCTGACGGGCGTGCCGCTCAGCGTGCATCACGCGACGGGGCAACAGATGAAATGGGATTCGGGCGGCGGCGGCGCCGTCTCGACCGCATCGGACTACCTGCGCTTCGTCGAGATGCTGAGGGCCGGCGGCACGTTCGGCGGGCAGCGCCTTCTCGGCCGCAAGACCGTCGAACTGATGCGCGCCGATCATCTCGGGCCGGAGATCCAGAACCGGATCACCTCCATGGACCCGGCCTGCAACGGGTATGGCTTCGGCCTCGGCTTCGCGGTGCGCCGCACGCCGGGGATCGCGGCGCAGCTCGGCTCGACCGGCGACTACTACTGGTCCGGCGTCTACGGCACCTACTTCTGGATCGATCCCGTCGAAGACCTCGCCGTCGTGTTCATGGCCGCCGCGCCGGGCCAGATGCGGCTCCGCTACCGGCAGCTCATCCGCGGTCTGGTCCTGCAGGCCATTGTCGACTAGACCTCACGCAAATCCGCCATCTGCGCCAGAAACAGGGACAGGACCCAGCAATGTCCGACTACTCCGGCCTTCAAGCCATGGTTCGGGGCGAGATCATCTCGCCGTTCACGCGTCTCCGGCGGTTGCTCGACGGAGTTCCGCCCGGGCATGTGCGCCCGATCGAGATGACGGCCGGCGACCCGCGCGAGACGATGCCGGGGTTCGTCATGGACCGGATGGTCGAGGCGCAGTCGCTGCTCGGCACCTATCCCCCGACGCGCGGCGCCGACGATATCCGCGTCACCATCGGCCAGTGGATCGAACGGCGCTACGGCCTCGCCGGCCTCGTCGATCCGCTGAAGGACGTCATCGTGCTGAACGGGTCGCGCGAGGGGCTGTTCTACGCCATCTTGCCCGCCGTCGGGCGCAAGAGCGTCACCGGCAAGCCCGCCGTGCTGCTGCCGAACCCCTACTATCACGCCTACCTCGGCTCCGTTTCGGCGGTGAACGCCGAGCCGATCTTCCTCGACGCCACCGAGGAGACGGGGCATCTCCCCGATCTCGATGCGTTGAGCCGCCAGCCCGAGATCCTCGAGCGGACGGTTGCATTCTACCTCTGCTCGCCGGCCAATCCACAGGGCGCCGTGGCACGTCCCGACTACATCCGGCGCGCCCTCGCGCTGGCCCGGCAGTACGACTTCATGCTGTTCTTCGACGAGTGCTACTCGGAAATCTACACCGGCGAGCCGCCGACCGGCGGTCTCGAGGTGGCTGCCCGGACGCCGGAGAAGTTCAAGAACATCCTGGTCTTCAACTCGCTCTCGAAGCGGTCGAACCTGCCGGGCCTGCGCTCCGGGTTCGTTGCCGGCGACCCGGAGTTCCTCGAGACGCTGGCCGAGGTGCGCAACCTCACGGGACCGCAGATGCCGGGCATCATCCAGCAGGCGTCGATCGCGGTGTGGTCGGAGGAGCAGCACGTCGCCACCATCCGGCAGGCCTACCGGGCCAAGTTCGATGTCTGCGACGAGGTGCTCAAGGGGCGGCTCGGATACCGCCGGCCGGCTGGCGGGTTCTTCCTGTGGCTCGACATGTCCCATCTCGGCGGGGGCGTTGAGGCTACGGTAACCCTATGGAAACGAGCCGGTGTCAAGGTGGTACCCGGTGCCTACCTGGCCCAGCCGAACAGTGCGGGAACGAACCCGGGAGAGCGGTATGTCCGCGTCGCCCTGGTGCATCCGCCGGCCACGATCAGGGAGGCACTCGAACGTGTGGTGTCTCTCTAGGTTCAGCAGGCGTGCGTGTCGATGCAGGGTGAGCGTAGCGGCTTCGAGCCGAAGCGACTCCTGCCGGAGAGCCTCGAAAACAGGCTCATCGGCGGGCTGACCACGGGTCTCGGGCTGGCGCTCGCGGCGCTGGCCGCGGCTGGCTGGCTGACGCTCCTCACCTGGTCCGCCGCCGACCCGTCGCTGACCCACGCCACACCCGGCATCACCCGCAATTTCCTCGGACCCGTCGGCGCGATCGTGGCCGATCTCGCGTTGCAGATGCTCGGCTTCACGGCGGTGATCGCGTTCCTCGGTCCGGCCTGGGCCGGCTTCGAGCTCATCTTCAAGCGTCGCATCGCTTATCCACGCCGCCGGCTCGCCTGGTTCGGGCTGGCCTTGCTCGCGCTCGCGGGCGCATTGTCCAGCATTTCCCCGCCCGCCGCCTGGCCGATCAACCACGGCCTCGGCGGTGCGGG
>JBGSJD010000544.1:0-4489 GCA_041742195.1 Hyphomicrobiaceae bacterium | reverse complement strand
GCCCGCGGCCCGCTTCAGCCGGCCGAGCCACCCCGTTCCTTGCGGGGCCCGCTGGGACAGGCGCCACGTCGCCCGGCGGATCCCGCCGAGGCGCTGGAGTATGGAAGTACGGTCAGAACGCATGCACCCGTCCGGTCAGCCCGTTGCTCCACAGATCCACGAGCCGAGCGATGGTCTCGTCGGACCGTTCGAGGCGGTGCCGTCCCTATTCGAAGAAAATGAACTCGTGATCGCCAGTGTACCCCGTCTCCTTGAAGACGAAAGCCCATTCATCCGGCGTGTGGAAGGCCCGGCATGTGAGCTGCCAGTAGAGCAGGTTCATCTTCTCGCGCTCGTTGCGGTAGGCCTCGACGCAGAGGTACTTGGCGCCGCGCCCAACTCGCTCGATCTCACGCAAGGCCGACCAGAGATTCTGGATATAGAGGTTGTGCAACGTGTTGATCGAAATGACGAGATCGAACGACTTGTCGGCAAACGGCAGCTTCTCGGCGCTGCCATGCACGATCTTGTCCTTCACCGACGGCATCGCATGCTCGATCCCGTAGCGCGAGATGTCGAGCCCCGCCACTTCGACGCCGGGCACGGATTCGAGGAAATCGTGCAGCAGGAAGCCTTTGCCCGCGCCGACGTCGAGAATGCGCATGCCGGGCTTGATGCCGTAGGCGGCCACCATGGCGTCCGCGACCTTCCGCCAGCGGCCGTCGTACTTGTAGCCGCCATAGCCCGTCTGCCGGCTGCCGTCCCAGTAGTCGACGTCCCATTTGAGCGCCAGTTCGGCGACATCGGCCTTGTCGCGCTCGGTCACGCGGGCCAGGTAGTCGCGCGTCGTGGACTTGTGCACGAGGCTGACGAATTCGCGATAGCTCATGGCGTTGGGTCCCCACCCGAAGCAGTCTGACAGAGCGCCCGGGGCCGATCCGGGATCGTCCGTGCGCACGCCGTTGCCGGTGTAGGAGGCCGGGCTCACGGACGCAACCTGGAATCCGGTCGTGCACCCGAGGGTCACTGTCGGCGCCTCGGCGCGATCGTGGACGGCAGCGCAGAATCGACCCGCTACACCCTGTGGTTGATTGCGCCGGGCGATGGCCTTTGCGATCTAGGCAGATAGTTCTGCGATTGGAGGCGCGCGTGGGCATCGGCATGGCAGACGTCGTTTATCTGTCCGAGCGCGGCCATTTTCCGGTCGGCGAGGGGGCGGTGCTCGACATCGGTTCCCAGAACGTCTTCAACGTCACCGTCGATGCGGTCGAGGCGTTCGCCCGGCGCCACGGCTGCGCCATGTCGCCCAGCGATCTTCGCGACGAAGCCGAGCGCGTCAGCTATTTTTCGACACCGCGTCCGGGCGAGCGCACGACCTACCTGTCCGAGATCTTCGACCTGGTCCCGCAGATCTTCTACACGTCCTACGATGTGTGCCCGGCCCTGCGCACCGAGATCTTCGATCTGAACACGCAGGACGTCCCCCCGCCCTACCGCAATCGCTTCGATGTCGTCCTGAATTGCGGTACGACCGAGCACGTCATCAACCAGATGAACTCGTTCCGCGTGATGCACGACGCGGTGAAGCCCGGTGGCATCGTCTTCCATCAGGTGCCGAGCGTCGGGTGGCTCGATCACGGCTATTTCACCTATCACCCGACGTTCTTTGACGATCTGGTGGCCGCCAACGAGTACGAACTCGTCGATCGGTGGTTCGTCCCCGAGCGCCACATGACACTCGACCATGCCGCAATCGACGTGCGCAGCCCCTATACGCCTCAGGTTCCCCACAGCGTCGACCCCGCGAAGCTGCTGATTCAGGTGCAGTGCTTCAACATCACGGTGATCGTGCGCAAGGTGCGAGACGTGCCCTTCCGCGTCGGGCTCGAACTCGCCACGTCCCATGCCGGCCTTTCCGAAGAGATCGGCGAAGCCTACAAGCTCGGGTGAGCGGCTGCGATCCGTGTCGTGTGAAGGCCCGCCGGCCGCCTTCGCAGACCGGGAGACGCCGACGGGATTTACGGATCGTACCCAAGTTCGATGATCAATTTCTGGAACGCCGGGTCGTTGAGCTTTGCAAGATTGGCTCGGCTCATCCGGCTCTTGTAGACCTCGACTTTCTCGCGCCGGCTGGATGCCGTAAGTCCAGAGCCAAGTATGCCCTTGAGGCGCTCGGCCGATGGCCTCGGACGTTCGAGATAGGCGCAGATGCGATCCACATGCGGCGTTGTCGCCCGCGCGTCGACGATGCCACTCAGTTCGCTGTAGAGATCCTCGAATCTGATGACGCAACAGGCAGGCGAGTCGATCCACGGATAGTAGCCGTCGAGCCCGGTGTGCGACAGCGAATCGATCGAGCTGGCGATACGGCTTTCATCGTCCGGATAGCTGGCGGCTCCCATGGTGCTGGAGTAGGCGTTCCACCGCCGCATCTTTTTGTACGACGCAGAACTGTAGACGAAATCGACCCAGCTGATGACGAGGTCGCGCGGGTCTCGGATGATGAACAGCATCTTGTGTTCTGGTCGCTGCATCAGAGCGAGTTCCAGCAACCCGTCGTACTCGACATGCGACGCGCAATAGTAGCCAGCCGGCAGGGCGCGTGCCCACAGACCGCTGCCGAGCCGCCGCTCGGCATCGAACACGCCGTTGTCGGAGCGCCGTGCGAGTGAGTTCGAGTAGGTGTGGTAGCCGATGTCGGTGTGACCGCCCAGGGCCTTGACGAGTTCGGTGATGAGGTAGGTTCCTGCCTTGGGAATCGAATTGCAGATCACGTAGTTGGAGGCGCACCCTGGTTGCGGCCGCCCCGGAAACACCGTGTCGGGTGAAGCGAGGCCCGCTGCGGCAGCCAGTGAGGTCGCCGTTTCGATGCGGCCCAGACTATGCAAGATGTCACGCAGCCCGGTCGTGTCGGTGGCGGGAGCCGCGTCGGATCGCGTCATCTCAGGCTGCGACGCCCCCAATTGGGCCTCGAGTTGGGCAACTTTCTCCCTCAACGCACCGCGCTCGCCCATGACCGCCTCGTAGCTCTGCCTGTACCCATCGCGCTCGGCTTCGAGCGAGCTGAGCTTGCGGATGAGTTCACCGCGCTCCTCCACGACGACCTCGTAACTCAACCGATAGCCTTCGCGCTCGGAGTCGGTCGTCGCGAGCTGTCCGACAAGCGCCGTCTTCTCCTTGACGGATGCGTCGTAGGCCGAGCGGAACCCGTAGTAGACGTTGACCAGCTTGTTGATCGCATCCTCGAACGACACGGCATCGAGTTTGGCGTGTGCGAGCGCCGCAACCACCTCCCGCTCGGCGTCGCTGCTGGGGCTCCATTGCGTCATGAGAGGCATGCTCCACGTGGTCCAACCGTGAACGATCCATGGGGCGCACCATGATCGCGTCGGTGCGCGCCCGCAAAGGCTACGGGAGACGCGGGTCACGAACCTCGCCCGAAGCAGGGGCAAGGCCCGGTACGCCGCAGCGTCTACGTCGAGCGCGCCTTCGGAACGAGAAAGCCGAAGTCGGCGCCCTGCGGTGCCTGGAGTACGCTCTCGCGGAAGAGCCGGTCGTAACCGCGCTCCGGGAGCGGCCGCGCCTCCTTGGCCCACGCGGCGCGCCGCTCGGCCAGCTCCGCCTCGTCGACGAGAAGATCGAGCCGCCGCTCCTTGACCGAGAGCCGGATGGTGTCGCCGGTGCGCACCAGCGCCAGCGGTCCACCGATATGCGATTCCGGCGCGATGTGGAGGATGATCGTGCCGTAGGCGGTGCCCGACATGCGCGCGTCCGACATCCGCACCATGTCCTTGACGCCAGCCCGGAGCAGCTTCTTCGGAATCGGCAGGAAGCCGGCCTCGGGCATCGCCGCCGGCGACGCGGGCCCGACGTTCTGCAGCACGAGGAAATCGTCTGCCGTCACATCGAGGTCGGGATCGTCCACCCGCGCATTCATGTCGTCGAGCCCGGTGAACACCACCGCGCGGCCAGTCTTCTCGAAGAGTTCCGGCGTCGCCGCCGAGCGCTTGATGATCGCGCCATCTGGCGCCAGCGAGCCGAAGAGTGCCACCAGCCCGCCCTCGGGCTCGATCGGAGCCGCCGCCGTCTTGATGACGCGCCGGTCGACCCACAGCGCCTCGTCGGCCATGAGGCGATCGCCGAGAGTCTCCCCCGCGACCGTCATGCAGTCGAGATGCAGGAGCGGCTTCAGCTCGCGCAGCACCGCGCCGATGCCGCCGGCCGCATAGAAATCCTCCATGTAGAACTCGTTGCCGACCGGCTTCCCTGCCGCGAGCACCGGCGTCGTATCGGAAAGCTCGTTGAAGCGATGCAGATCGAGCGACAGCCCGAGCCGCCCGGCGATCGCGGCGAGATGCACGACGCCATTGGTCGACCCGCCGAGCGCGAGCAGAACACGCGTCGCGTTGTCGAGCGATTTCTGCGTGATGATCTGGTCCGGCGTCAGCTTGGACACGGCGAGGCGCACAGCGGCAGCGCCTGTCGCCTCCGCGGCCCGGAGCCGGTCTGC
>JBGSJD010000543.1:0-1580 GCA_041742195.1 Hyphomicrobiaceae bacterium | reverse complement strand
CGACGGCGGCTTCGCAGTGCTCAACGACGTCTGGCATCCGTGGTGGCGGGCGACGCTGGACGGACGCCCGGTGCCGATCGAGCGGGCCAACGTGCTGTTCCGGGCGGTTGCCGTACCGGCCGGGCGGCATCGGATCGTGATGACGTTCGAGCCGTTCGACGGCATGATCGACGACGTCAGGGCTCGGGTCCGGGGCACATCGGCCGGCGCCGCACGCTGAGGCGGGCGGATTTGGCGTCTCGGCTGTTCGCCCACATGAAGAAAGGGCCGGTTCCCTTGCTGAAACCGGCCCCTTGCCAGATGCGATTGCCGGCGGTGCTCGTCAGAGCAGGTGCGCCATGCGCTCCTTCTTGGTCGCGAGGTAGCGCTTGTTGTAGGGCGACTCCTTCACGATCAGCGAGCGCTGCTCGACCACGTTGATTCCCTCGGCGCGCAGCGCGTTCATCTTGGCCGGATTATTGGTCAAGAGCGCGATACGGCTGTAGCCGAGATCGAACAGGATGTGCGCCGCGAGATCGTAATCCCGCGCCTCGATCGGGGCGCCGATGGCGACGTTGGCGTCGACCGTGTCGTAGCCCTGATCCTGCAGCGCGTAGGTGCGGATCTTGTTCACGAGGCCGATGCCGCGACCTTCGTGGTACGGCAGATAGACCATCACGCCGAGCGGGCTCTTGGTGATGACGTCCATCGAGGCCTGCAACTGCGGATAGCAGTCGCAGCGCAGCGAATGGAAGATGTCGCCCGTCACGCAGCCGCTGTGAACGCGGACCACCGGCAGCTCGTTCGGAGCCGGGTTGTCGCGGTGCACGAGCACCATCGCCTGACAGTGGGGATCGACGCCCTGGTAGGCGCGCGCCTCGAGGTGGACCTCACGGCCCTGGAACTCGATCGGCATGATCGTCTGGACAGCCCAGTCGATGTCGAGCTCGACGGATTTGACGGCATTGGACTTCATGCGCGCCTCCCGGAGCTGTTCCGTGTGCATTTGGCACCTATCGCGTGAACTTGTGAATGCATGACCATCCAAACCCTCATCTTGCCGTCCGGTTCCATTGGCAGACCCGGTTTTCTCATGGCTCTCGTTGGCCATGCCCAAGGTCCCGTCTTTCACATGCTCGCTCATGACGACAGTCCCCCGTGCGGTGCCCGATTAACGACAGCGTTGCTGAACCGAGGATGAATAGTCGAGATATCGAGCCGCCCCGCGACGCCGGACATCCTACGATCCGGCTGGCTCCTCCCGTGGTTCGGGTGCTCCTTTCAAGAGCGGCGAAACACGGCGTAACGCATTGAGACGTAGGCGAAGATTGTGGCGACAAATGAGGCCATCGCGAGGGCGACGAGGCGCGGTATCGTGGGCCAGGCGACAAGGAGTGCGGCGAAGATGGCGTAGTTGATCACAGCCGTCGTCGCGGCGGCCGCGGCATATCGGACGAACTCGCGGATGGTCGGCGGACTGGTTAACGCGAACGTCAAGGTCCGGTGGGCGAGCCAGGCGGCGACCATGGCCGAGGCACCCCCCGCGCGGCGGCCGCCGCGCGGGGGCCAGCCGAGAACGCGAACGGCGAACTCCATCACCC
>JBGSJD010000542.1:0-2476 GCA_041742195.1 Hyphomicrobiaceae bacterium | reverse complement strand
GACGGCGCCGACGAGGGCCGTGACTCCCGTGCCGCCGACACCGATACCGAGCAGCACCCCGCTGACGATCAGGTCGAACCCGCTCTCGGCCGTATACATCAGCCAGATGCCGCCCATGGTGGAGAGCGCGCCGAGCGCCAGCACCCGTCCCGCACCGTACCGGTCCGCGATGGCGCCGAGTGGAACCGCCGCCAAGCCCCAGATCAGGTTCGCGATGGCCATGGCCATCGAAAAGGGCTCCCGGCCGACCTTGAGTTCGGTCGTCATCGGCGTCAGATAGAGCCCCATGACCTGCCGGAGCCCCATGGCGAGGGCGACGATCGTGCCGGCCGCGAGGATGATGACCCACAACGGGCGGGAGGCGCCGGGCGCTGGCGTCGCGGCGTCGGACTTGGCCTGCATGTCGTCTCTCCCGAAGATCCTTCGGCGGCGTTATGGCACGAATGGGCTGATCGCCCTGATTAGAAATTCATATGCCAGACATGCGGATTTCTCATGCATCGACACGCCCACCCAGGGCCGCGCGCCCGGCCTCCTCGACGCCATCGGCCGAGGCGGTGATCCGCCGGGTGATCATCTCGATGGGCCGTCGCCGGTCGGCGGCGATCCGATAGAGGTTGTAGGCGGCGGGCGTCTGCTGTCCGTGCGGAACCGCGATCGACGCCGATGGCACGCCGATCACGGCACCAGGACCATTGGGACCGACGAGTGTTGTCGCCATCGCCCGATGATTGTGGCCATGAAGTACCAGCTCGGCGCCATGCCGCCGCAGCACCTCGGCGAGTTGATCGGCATCCCTTAGCGCCGAGTTGGGTTTGGCGAGCCCCGGCAGCGGCGGATGATGGATCAGGACGACACGGACCGCACCTTCGCCCTCGAGCTGGTCGAGCAGCGCCGCGAGCCGCGCCCGTTGCCCATCACCGATTTCGCCGAACGCCCGGAACGGTGGCGTCGGCAGCGCCGAGTTGAGCCCGACGATCGCCACATGCTCCAGACGGCGCACGTAGGGAAACTGAGGGCCAGCCGCCAACTCCGCGCCGGGTCCGGAGCCCGTCATGTTGCGCGACCAGTTCGCCAGACAGGCTCCTGCCCCCTGATGGGTATAGATGTCGTGATTGCCCGGCACGACGCTCACCCTCTCGGGCGAACCGACGCCCGCGAGCCAGCGGCCGGCGGCGACCACTTCGCTCTCGAGCCCGAAGTTGACCAGATCCCCCGTCACGACGACATGATCGGGCCGTTGTCGCGCGAGATCGTCGAGCAGGAGCTGTGCCGTCCGCAGCGTGTGCAGCGCCCGCCGTCGCCAGATCCAGTTCGCGACGCCGAGCAGGCGCTTCGCATCGAGTTCGCCGAGCGAGGGAAGCCGCGGCGGCGGCAGATGGACATCGGAAAGATGTGCGATTGTGAACGTGTGCCCCATGACGACCGTCTATATTTGGGGATCGATGGCGTGAACAGGGGCGCGAGCGACGGCAGCCCGGTCGAGAAACTGGCCCGGGTCCAGCCGTGCGTGGCGGCACGGGAACACGACAGGCCATCGGGAGCGACGATGAGGGGCGAGCGCATCATCCGACGATGTCTGCAGCGATACTGGCGCTGGCAGCGCGGCCTGACCCTCGGGGTGCGCGGCATCGTCATCGATCCGCAGAACCGGGTTCTGCTGGTCCGGCAGACGTATTCCTCGGGCTGGATCTTCCCGGGTGGCGGTGTCGAGTACGGCGAGACCGTCGAGGATGCACTCCGCCGCGAAATGGCCGAGGAGGCCAACATCGAACTGACCGCACCGGGCGTGCTGTTCGGCATCTACTCGAACTGGACCATCTACCCCGGCGATCACGTGGCCATCTATCGGATCCCCGACTGGCATCAGACATCCGCCCCGCGTCCGAACAACGAGATCGCCGAGACGGGGTTCTTTCCCGTCGACGACCTCCCGGCGGCCACGACGCCCGGCACACGTCGTCGCCTCGACGAGCTTCTGCGTGGCGCGCCGCCGTCGCCACACTGGTAGCGATTGGCGTGATCGGCCGCGAACGGCTCGACGCTGCCTGGAGCGCATGCTATCGACCCGCAATGGATCGTGCTCATCGCAACGTGGCCCTGCACCAGCGACGACGGAACTGAGCCGGGCTTTGCCTTGCCCGGCCGCTTGCCGCGCCTGTTTGCGGCCAACCCGCCTTACCCTATCGTCTGCGATCGACCGCCACGCTCCCCCGCGAGCCGTGCACCGGGACAGCAGGAGTCTCCGATGACCGCCCCCGTTCCCGACATCGCCACGCGATCCGCCCAGCAGTCGGACATGGCCGCGATCAACGACCTGAGCGCTCGGCTGTTCGGTCCGGGACGCTTCGCCCGCAGCGCCTACCGCGTCCGCGAGGGAACGCGCGACATATCGGAGTTCTGCCGTGTGGCGCTCGCCGGTGACCGCGTCATCGCCGCCATCCGCATGACGTCGATCCTCGTCGGCGGCAGGCCC
>JBGSJD010000541.1:0-1756 GCA_041742195.1 Hyphomicrobiaceae bacterium | reverse complement strand
GCGTCCTCGAGACCGTGCGCACCGATCGCACTGCTGGTGGCGCGCGTCACGTCCTGGGAATAGGCCGCACCGTTGTCGCTACCGTGCCGCCCGCCTCCGCCGCCGTGATCGGCGCTCGCCGTGGCCGGACCGAAGACCCGCTCCATCCCGATGGACATGACCGTCCCTCCGTGCCGGTGTCGAGACCGTGCGTCAGCCGCCGAGCCCGACCGGTTTGCCGACGACGGTGACGAACAGATCGTCGACCTTCAGCACGCGCTGTGCCGCCCGTCGCACGTCCTCCATCGTCACCGCATCGATCTGCGCGTTGCGCGTCGACACGTAGTCGATCCCCATGTCCTCGTGCAGCATCCAGAGGAGCTGGTTCGCGATCTTGGAGTTCGTGTCGAAGCGGAGTGCGAACGACCCCGTGAGAAAGCTCTTGGCGTTGGCGAGTTCGGTTGCGGTCGGCCCGTCGCTCGCCATCCGCTGCAACTCGGCGCGGATCACGTCGATGCTCTCCTTCACCGCCTCGTTCTTCGTCGCGACGCCGCCCGCGAACGTCGCCGCCTGCCGGTACGGCTGCATGTAGCTGTAGACGGAATAGGCGAGCCCGCGCTTCTCGCGGACCTCCTCCGTGAGCCGCGAGGCGAAACCGCCGCCGCCGAGGATCTGGTTCATGACGAACGCCGGAATGAAATCCGGGTCCTTGCGTCCGAGCCCCGGCATGCCGAACTGGACGACTGACTGCGGCACGTCCATTTCGACGATACGCAGCTTTTCGGTCGGCGCGGGGGCCGTCTTCGGCACGTCCACCAGCTCGGCCTTGGCCGGCAGGTCGCTGAACACATGGTCGAGCAGGTCGCCGAGTTCCTTCGCCGTAATGTCACCGACCGCCACCACCTTCAGCGTATCGCGGGCGAAGACGCGCTTGCGATAGGCATCGAGGTCGGCGGGCTGGATGGTTGCGATGGTCTCGGGCGAGCCGCTCGGCGAGCGCCCGTAGGCGTGCCCCGGAAACGCCGCCGCATACCAGGTCTTGCCGGCCACCTGCTGCGGGTTCTTCGCCGCGTAGGCGAGGTTCGCGAGAAGCTGCTTGCGGATCCGCTCCACGGCCTCGGCGTCGAACCTCGGCTTGTTGACCGCGAGCTTCAGCAACTCGAGGCCCTCGTTCCGATTGCTGGTCAGCGTTTCGAAGTTGCCGTAGAGCGCATCCCGCGAATCCTCGAAGCTCATCTTGATGGCGAGTTCTTCCATCCGCTCCTGGAACTTGGCCGCGTCGAGATCGCCCGCGCCTTCGTCCATCATCGCCGTCAGGAAATTGGCGAGACCGTCCTTGCCGGCCGGGTCCTGGCTCGAGCCGCCGTCGAACACGAAGCGCAGAGCCAGCAGGGGCACGCTGTGCTCTTCCACCAGCCAGGCCGAAATGCCGCCAGGGCTCTTGACGTTCTGAATGTTCATCTTGGTTTCGACCGTCTTGAGTGCAGGAACGAGTTTGGCCGCCGTTTCGGCCGTCGGGCCCGGCTTGGCCTGGGGCGGCTGCGCCGGGGTGCTCGATGGAGCGGTCGCCGTGGTACCGGCCGGGGGGCTCGACGGTGCAGCGCTCACCGGAGGCGCTGCGTTGACGCCGACCCCTGTCTCAGGCCCCTTCGCCACCGTGATCGTCTTGACCGGCTTGCCGGCCGCACCAGGCTTCTCCCCGGGTCCGCCGATGACATCCGCTGCCGTCTCCATCTTGGGTGCGGCCGGGACGCTCGGCTGCGCGACGACGGTCTGG
>JBGSJD010000540.1:0-7043 GCA_041742195.1 Hyphomicrobiaceae bacterium | reverse complement strand
GACCGTCTGGCGGGGCGCGGGCCAACGGTGTGGTCGCCCTGGCGGAGGCATCCGCGCCGGGCGTGGCCCCGGATGGCCTCGGCAACTACGCGCGACCGGCTGTGCGATGGATCGAGGGGCGGTATCTCACGATCCGGCCGTCTTTCGGCAATCCGGCCGCTGTCTATGCCTACTGCACCGACATCGCGTGGGACGAGGCGACATCGACGCTTGGCTTCAAGGAGGGCGAGCGCACCGACCAGGCGTTCACGCAATTCGGGCAGGTGGCGGTGCCGAACCAGTCCGGGCACGTGTACCTGGTGACCAATCGGCATGGCCAGCATCGTCTGATCACGCTGTCGCGGCCGACGATCGCGGGCGAGATGCACGGCATCCTCGCGACGCTCAAGGTGGGGCGTGGCGCGCAGTTGACGCCCGTGGCAGCACCGATCGTGTTCGTGCCCATGCGGGAGGGGCAGGCGCTGCCTGCGTTCGGTCAGGTTGCGGCCGGACACCCTGCATTCGACGACTACCGCGAGCGGCTGCGGCGTACGACGGACGAGGATTTCGCGGTGCTGATGGGCGTGTAAGGGAATGGCGTGGTGGCGGTGATACCGCGATCAACCGTCGCCCTTCAGCCGGTCGCGCAGCTCCGTCTTGAGGATCTTGCCGTAGTTGTTCTTCGGCAAGGCGTCGACGATGCGATAGCCCTTCGGGCGCTTGTAGCGCGCGATGTTGTCGAGGCACAGGCGGTCGAGTGCCGGGCCGTCGACCGTGGCGCCAGCGCGGGGCACGACGAAGGCGATCACCTCCTCGCCCCAGTCGACGTGGGGGCGCGAGACGACCGCGCACTCGAGGACGCCAGGGTGGGTCAGCAGCACCTCCTCGATCTCGCGGGGATAGATGTTGGAGCCGCCCGAGATGATCATGTCCTTCGAGCGGTCCTTGAGCGTCAGGTAGCCCTGGCCGTCAAGGCTGCCCATATCGCCGGTCCAGAGCCAGCCGTCGCGGAGTGACTTGGCGTTGGCCTCCGGGTTGTTCCAGTAGCCCGCCATCACGCAATCGCTGCGCGTGATGACCTCGCCGATCTCACCCGCGGGGAGATCGCGGCCGGCGGCGTCGACGACGCGGACGGCGCATCCGGTGCGGGGCAGACCCGTCGAGGCGAGGCGGGACTCGAAATCCGGGAGACCATCGTCGATGTGGGCCGCCTTCGAGAGGCCGGTGATGGTCATCGGGCTCTCGCCCTGGCCGTAGAGGTGGTAGAGCCGCGGGCCGAAGACCTCGAGGGCGCGCTTCAGGTCCGACATGTACATCGGCGCGCCGCCGTAGGTGATCGTCTTCAGGTTCGAGGTGTCGGTGGCGCCTGCCAACGGATGATTGATCAGGCGCGACACCATGGTCGGCGCGGCGAAGAACGATACGTTCCGGTGGCGGCGCAGTTCGGCGAAGATCTGTTCGGGATCGAACGAACCGGGCACCACGACGTTGTGGGCGCCCTTCAATGCGAAGGCGAGGCCGTAGAGGCCCGAGCCGTGCGTCATGGGGGCGGCGTGGAAGGTCGTGTCGTCGGGGCCGAGATGATCGATGTCGGCATAGTAAGCGTGGACGGCGAAGAGCAGATTGCGATGCGTGAGGACGGCGCCTTTCGGCCGGCCGGTGGTGCCGCTGGTGTAGAACAGCCAGGCTTCGTCGTTCGGGTCCGTCGGGGCGTCGATGATGGCGGGGCCGGCGAGGAGCGCCGCATAGTCCCGGGTGCCGGTCGCAATCACGTCCGGCATAGGCGTGCCGGGCGGCAGTTCGGATAGCTTCTCGGCGAGGTCCGGGGTCACGATGCACAGTCGGGCGCCGGAGTTCTCGACGATCCAGGCGAGTTCCTTCGGGTGCAGCTTGTTGTTGATCGGCACGGCGGCGAGTCCGGCTCGCCACGCGCCGAACAGAACGGGCAGGATCTCGGTGCAGTTCTCCATCCAGATGGCGACGCGATCACCCTTCGACAGGCCGTGGCGCTGACGCAGGGCGCCGGCGATCGCCGCGACCTGTGTTTCGAGTTCGCCGTAGGTCATGGCGACGCCCGGCGCCGAGACGGCGGGGCGTCGGGGCATGGCGAGGGCGACGGATCGGAGACTGCGCGAGAGGTTCATCGATCATCCCAATTCGAATGCGGGACGGAGCCCCGGGGGCACGTTCCCCGGGGCGACGAGGCTCAGGCCACGATCCGGTCCGCGATGCCGTACTTCGCGCCGAGTTCCTTGAATTGCGCCCAGGTCTTGTCGTCGACCTCGATGCCTTTCGCCAGACGATCCTGCTGCTTCAGGTACTCGACCTCGCCCGGATAGTAGATCTCATTGACGCCCTTCTGCTTTTTCGTTGCCTTCAGGTATTGGGCGAACTCGGTGACCTCCTGCTTGAAGGTGTCGAGCGACCGGAACGCCTCGACCTTGAAGCAGGCGATGAAGCAGCCGTCGTTGTGCCGCCCGGTCGGATCGACGCCGAAGCCGAGGCCGGGGAGGATCGCCGACAGGATCTCGATCATCGCCGAGAGACCGTAGCCCTTGTGGCCTTCCTCGCCGCCGAGCGGCAGCAGGACGCCGCCCTTCTTGAATTCGTTCGGATCCGTGGTCGGGTTGCCGTCCTTGTCGACGATCCAGCCCGTGGGGATCGAGGTGCCCTTGGCGATGGCGAGGTTGATCTTGCCTGCCGCTACCGACGACGTCGCCATATCGAGGCAGAATGCGCCGGGCAAGTTGGAGGGGATCGCGATCGAGAGCGGGTTGGTGCCGACCCGGGCCTCGGCGCCGCCGAACGGAGCGACGGCCTTGGGCGAGCGGCCCGAGTCCGCCGTCATGATGGCGATCATGCCCTCTTCGGCGGCCATGATCGGGTAGAGGCCGACGCGGCCGACGTGGCTCTGGCGCAGAATAGTGCAGGCGGCGACGTTGGATTTCTTCGCCTTCTCGATGGTCATCTTCATGGCGTGCTCGGCGACGACGAAGCCGAAGCCCCAGTTGCCGTCGACGACCGTCGTGGTGGCGCTTTCCTGCACGATCGTGATCGGCGCGCCGGGCACGATGTGGCCCTTGTCGACGCGATCGATGTAGGTCGGGATGGCGATGACGCCGTGGCTGTCGTGGCCGGTGAGGTTGGCCAGCACGACGCCCTTGGCCACGCAGGCGGCTTCCTCCTTCGAGGCCTTCGCGCCGATCAACAGATCGGTGACGATCGACGTGAGTTTGTCGGCCTTGACGACGACGGGCATTTCGGGTCTCCGCTGCGATGTCTGCACGAAAGGTGTGCTTGACGTGTCTGGACAAGTGGCGCGAGCATCCGGCATCGTCCACAGCGGCTGCAAGCAGATTTTCGCAGGCCCACTCCGAGCGCGCCTCGCAGGGCCAGCCCAACCCACCCGAGGTCCCCAATGCAACAACGCGTCGTCACGTCCAACGAAGCCGATCTGGTCAGCACGGCCAAGACGGTCCTGCCGGCCGGCACGTTCGGCAATACGGCGCTCGATATCGTCATCGCCCGGGGCAAGGGTGGCCATGTCTGGGACGCGTCGGGCAACGAGTACATCGATTTCCTGATCGGCTCGGGGCCGATGCTGGTCGGCCATGCGCATCCGGAGGTGACGGCGGCCGTGCAGGAGCAGGTGGCCAACGGGACGACGTTCTTCGTCAATAATCCGCATGGGATCATGCTCGCGGCCGAGATCGTCGACGCCATGGCGTGCGCAGAGCAGGTGCGCTTCGTGTGCACCGGCACCGAGGCGGACCTCTATGCGATGCGGGTGGCGCGGGCCTATCGCGGGCGCGACAAGATCCTGAAGTTCGAGGGCGGCTATCACGGCATGAGCGACTATGGGCTCATGAGCCTCGCGCCGAAGCGTCTCGCCAACTTCCCCGAAGCTGTGCCGGATTCGGCCGGCATTCCGAAGTCGGTGCGGGACGAGGTCGTGGTGGCGCCCTACAACGATCTCGACGCGGTGCGCAGCCTCGTCGCCCAGCACAAGGACGAGCTCGCCGGCATCATCGTGGAGCCATTCCAGCGCCTGATCGGGCCGAAGGACGGCTTCCTCGAAGGCTTGCGCGAAATCTGCGACGAAACGGGCATTGTCCTGATCTTCGACGAGGTCGTGACCGGGTTCCGATGGGCCTACGGCGGCGGCCAGGAATTCTATGGCGTGACGCCGGACCTGTGCACGCTCGGCAAGATCATCGGTGGCGGCTTCCCGCTGGCGGCGATCGCGGGGCGGGCCGACATCATGAAGCATTTCGACAAGGCGGCGGTCCCCGAGGATCGCGCGCTGGTGCAGATCGGCACGCTCAGCGGCAATCCGGTGGCGTCGGCCGCGGGCTTGGCGACGATGGCGATCCTCAAGCGGCCGGGCGCCTACGAGCAGCTCTGGAAGACCGGCAACGCCCTGAAGGACGGGCTGACGCGCATCCTCAAGGACGCGCGCCTGCCGGCGCAGGTTATCGGCGAGGCGCCGATGTTCGACGCCGTGTTCACCGACGCGCCGGTGCACGACTACCGCGGCTACTTCAAGGGCGATCAGGCGATGGCGCGGCGCTTCAACGGCGTCATGCTCTCGCAGGGCATCCTGAAGAGCGAGGGCAAGTGCTACGTTTCGCTCGCCCACGACGATGCCGATGTGGCCAAGACCATCGCGGCGTGGGAGCTGGCCGCCAAGGGGCTGCGCGACGGTACGGCCTGAGTGCGATCCGGACCGGGCGGCGGCGGGCGAACCGCCGTCGTCAGTTGCGTTGCTGGCGCGGCAGTGAGAGGCCGACGAGAATGCCGGCCACGTTCGCCGCTCCCGCAAGCATGACGGCGGTTCCGTAGCCGCCGGAGATATCGAACAGGTGGGCGGCGAGAAGCGGCAGTGTAAGTGCCGCGATGCACCATGCGATGTAGACGCGGCTCGCGATGCGACCGAACAGGTGGCGCGGCCAATAGAAGGCGACGGCGCCGGCTGTGACCCCGGAGATGATCCCGTAGCCGATGCCGATCATGGCCAAGGTCGGCACCGCGACGAGCGGCCCCGGCCATACCGCGAGAATGGCTGCGCCCATGAGCGAGAACGCCTGCGCGCCGGCCGCCACGAGGGGAACCGAATAGCGGTCGGTCAGCCATCCGCCGGCGAGGCGCGCACCCGCAATGGCGGCCGTGATGCCGGTGGTCGCGGCGAGAGCCAGTCCCTTCTCCGCGCCATAAGCGGTGAGGATAGCGGCCGCCTGGCTGAGGACCATCAACCCGGCCGTCGCCGCGGCGAGGAAGACGAAGAACAATTTCCAGAACACGGTGCGCTGGTCGGCGCTGTTGCCGTCTGTGCCGGGGTTCGCCGTGTCCTCGACGGTCGGCGTCGAGAGGCGGATGCCGGACAACGCCATGAGCAGGGTCGCCAATGCGCCGGAGAGGACGACGGCGGCGGAGAGACCCGCGAGCGCAGTCCGGGGGCCGTAGCTCTCGATGGCCCAGCCGCACGCCGGGGCGGCCAGCATCGCACCGAGAGGAAACAGGCTAACGAGATAGCCGTTGACGAGGCCGGGACGAGACAGGGGGGCGGCGTTCACGCACTGCTGGATGGCGACGTAGGCGAGGCCGCCACCGAAAGCGAAGACGACGCCGTACCAGAACGCCAGCTCGTAAAAGGTGTTCGCCATGGCCGCGACGCCGACGCCCGTCGCCGCCAGAGCGGCCGACAGGGCGATGATCGCCGGGACCGCGATGCGGCCGAACAGCTTCGGAACAGCGATCATGCCGAGCGTGAACGACACCACCGAGATGCCGAATACGGACGCCAGCTCCGAGCGGTTGGCCGACAGAAGCGTCTCGAGCGGGACGATGAACACGCTGAACGCATAGATCGAGCCGAGCGGCAGACTGAGCGCCGTCGCTGCCGCGATCGGCAGGAGCGGGCTCGGTCGGGTCCGGGCGGAAGGCACGGTCATGCTGGTGACTTTCGGATGGCGCTTCGGCCCGAAGGCCCGCATCGGGGAAGGACACGTCGCGTCGTTGTGCACGGAATTCGGGCGACGGCGCAATCGAGAGCGGCGGGTTGCCCAATCTTCAATGCCGGCGGTCTCGTTCCCGAGGCTGCCTTCGAGTTGCCGCAAGTCGGCCAAGATGACCGCGCATTCCGGTCTTACCGATTGTTAAGTTGAACCGGTTATTTCCGGAGAGTCGTGGTCGAGCCATGGGCAGGCCGACGCGACAGCCGGGCGTGACGGGGGGATCGAGCGGACGACGCGTCCGCCATGCCGCGCCAAGCTGGGGGACAGTCTTGTCGTCGTTTCGCAAACGGCTCGTCGCAGCCTTGGGCTGCCTGTTGCTGATCGGCGTGTCGTGCATTCCGATGCTCGTCGCGGCGCGGCCGGACGAGCGCAGCCTGACGATCTACAGCATCCACACCAAGGAAACCGTCTCCGCCGTCTTCAAGCGCAACGGCCGGTATGTGCCCGCAGGGCTGAAGCAGCTCAGCCACGCCATGCGCGATCACCGGCGCGACGAGGCGACCGACATGGACCCGGCGCTGCTGGATCTTCTCTGGCAGGTGCATTCCGAGCTCGGTTCGCGGGAGCCGATCCACCTCATCTCAGGATATCGCTCGCGCGCCACGAACACCATGCTGCGCAAGACCGTCGGTGGGCAAGCCAGCGAGAGCCGGCACATTCTCGGCAAGGCTGCCGATGTGCATTTTCCGGATGTGCCGCTGCGCAAGATCCGATACTCGGCGCTCATCCAGGAACGGGGCGGAGTCGGCTACTATCCGACTTCGGCGCTGCCGTTCGTGCACCTCGATACGGATCGGGTGAGAAGCTGGCCGCGGCTGCCACGGCATGAACTGGCGCTGCTCTTTCCCGGTGGGGCAACCAAGCATATGCCGACGGACGGCGTGCCGATCACCCGGGACGATACAAGGGCGGCGCGCGAGCGGCATCGCGACCTCGCCCAGCAGGTCGCATCGTTCCATAGCGAGCGGCTCAACGGTGGTGCTCTGATCGCCGTCGCGGAGGCTCAGCGACCGGTGGCCGGCAACCGGCCGATCGCGCTCGACAGCGGTC
>JBGSJD010000539.1:0-1919 GCA_041742195.1 Hyphomicrobiaceae bacterium | reverse complement strand
GGCAGCACGACGTCGCGCGAGAGGCCCGTGGCGTCCGGCAGGCGTTGCACCAGTCCGGCCTCTCCACCCGTCATCGCAGCCGCGACGGCCACGGTGATCGCAGCAGACGCGCAATGCACGACGGTGCCTGCCTCGGCCCCGCTGAACGCGGCGAGCGCGTCGCCGGCCGACCGCTGCATCTCGTCCATGTCGCAGAAGTCGGCCAGCGCCGAGGCTACGGCGTCTACGACCGCGACGGACGACCGCGACACGCCGAGCGGCGTGAACGTCCCCCGCGCATTGATCAGGCGGCGCGGCGCGGCGCGCTCGTGATCATCCATTCGGCGTGCTCCATGGACTGCGATCGCAGGCCCCCGCGATCATCCGCGATCGTTACCGATCTTCCGCCCTCTCGACAACGCGGCCGGATCCGGCCCATGCTTGCCCTGTCCAATGATGGAGGACCGGCATGGAACACGTCCGCTACATCGACCGAACGCGCGATGATTATGTGCGCCAGGGCTACGAGAAATCCTACCAGTGGGCCCACTTCGACGACGTCCCGTTCACACCCCTCCCGAAGCCCCTGAGCGAATGCCGCGTCGGCCTCCTTGGCACCAGCGAGGTCGCGGTCCGCTTCGATCCGGCGACCGAAGCGAACCCCATCGACGAGGAGGATTTCCGCGGCGTCTACGCGATCCCGGCGGATACGCCGACGGAAAAGCTCTACAGCCGCACGCTGTCCTTCGATCGCAACGCGACCCACCTCGACGACGTCAACGCGTTCTATCCGATCGACCGCCTGCGCGAGGCCGCAGCCGACGGCCGCATCGGCAGCCTGCCCAAGCGCGTCCTCGGCGCCTACAACAACTACAGCCAACGCAAGGTCTTGACGCAGGAGGCCCCGAAAGCCCTCGCCATCTGCCGCGAGGAGGGGCTCGACGCCATCGTCATGGTGCCTGTCTGACCGGTATGTCATCAGACCGTGAGTCTGATTGCCCGGTACCTCGAAGAGAACGGCATCCCCACCGTCGTCATGGGCGCCGCCCGCGACATCGTCGAGCATTGCGGCGTGGCGCGTTTCGTCTTCGTCGACTTCCCCCTCGGCAGCCCCTGTGGTGAGCCGTGGAATGTTCCCCAGCAGCGCGAGATCTTCCAGCACGCGCTCGATCTGTTGGCCAACGCGACGGCCCCGCGCACGACGATCGCCCCGAGCTATCGATGGTCGAAGGGCGACGACTGGAAACGCCTCGTGTTCACGCCGGAGCAGCCCTGGCAGGACCCCGAGACGCAAGCGAAATGGCTGGCGCGCAAGGATGAGTACCGCCGGCTCAAATCGGAAGGAAAAATCTGATGCCCGACGCGGCGCGCGATGTCGTCGTCTACACGTCGCCCATGTGCGCGCCGTGCGAGCAACTGAAGCGCTTCCTGACGCAGCACGGCGTGGTCTACCGCGTACGCGACCTGCTGATGGACGAGGACGCCCAGGACCGTCTCGACGAGGCGCGGGTGCGGTCGACGCCCGCCCTCGAAGTTGACGGCCACATCTATGCGGGCGACGCCCTGTCGCCCGAAAAGGTGAAAGCGTTGCTGGGGCTCTGAGGCATGAAAAAGGGCGGCCTATGGGCCGCCCTCCAGTCTGTATTGCAAGGCTCGCAGAGCGCACATTACCAGGCGCGGCACTGGCGATACCGACGCCACCAGTAAGTGCTGCCGGTCGCGACGGCCCGCCGGCGCAGCCATTCGCAATCGCCGTAGTAGTAGCCGTCGTAGAACCAGAACGAGATCCCCGGACCCCATGAGAATTGGCGTCCGTACCGCCGCACGTGGCGCCGGTCGTAGCGCTTTCCACCGGGACCGGCCTTCCGTACCGGCCGCGCGCCGTCGCCGGCACGGCGACTCGGCCTGACATCGACCGCTGGGCCGCGAGCCTTGCCGCC
>JBGSJD010000538.1:0-5933 GCA_041742195.1 Hyphomicrobiaceae bacterium | reverse complement strand
CCGCCAGGTGCCGCCGAACCCCGGGAAGATGCCGAGCCTGACCTCCGGAAAGCCGAGCCGCGTCGCGTCGTCCCGGGTCGCGATCCGCCAGTGACACGCGAGCGCAAGCTCGAGTCCTCCGCCGAGACAGAACCCGTGGATCGCCGCGACGACCGGCACTGGCAGCGCCTCGATGCGATCGAACATGGCGAGCACCGGACGGATCGCGGCGGTCACCTCAGCCTCGCTCGAGAACTGCTCGAACTCCCGCACGTCCGCCCCGACGATGAAGCCCCCGGGCTTCCCCGACATGAACACCAGCCCGCGAACGGCCTTGTCGCGCGCCGCCGCCTCCACGTGCTCGACGATGACAAGCAGTTCCTCGAGCGGCCGGCGACCAAGCGCGTTCTGGCTCTCCCCTTCCCGGTCGAACACGGCCCAGGCGATACCCTGATCGTCGATCGAGAAGCGCCAGTCGCGAAGCGACGTCACGTCTGCGGCCATCTCGCGCCATCCTTTCCGCGCCGAACTCCGGCTAACCCCGTGACCTCTCGAGGAGAATGATCATCATCAGCCCGAGCAGCGCCACGACCTGCTCCTCTGGCAGGATAGGACCAAGCTGCTCGATCTCGAAATCGGTCTCGAAAAGTGCCGGCCGCTTCGTCATGCGCAGGACCATGCTGCCGTCGCTCCGGCCGATGAGATACTTCGGATTGAGGAAGTACCCGGTGAGGAAACTGACGAACGGGATCTGCCCGACGATGCTGTCGGCAAGTCGCACCCAGGCGCTCTCTTCGCGAACCTCGAACACTGGCGCATCGCCGAGGCCGATCATGTAGTGCGCCCGCCAGAGCGACCGCATCCCTTGTCGCCGCAGACGTCCGATCGGGCGCCCGTTGGCCTCGGCGAACGCATAGTTCGCGGTGAAATCGATGATCCTGTCGGCACGGATCGTATAGATCGGCCGCGACAGGGTATCGTCGGAATAGACCGTCACGTCCTCCTTGAGCGCGAACAGCTTCTGGCGGACGTGACCGATACTCGCGCCCCCCGCATCCCGGACATCGAGTTGCGGGATCAGCGTCAGCAGTCGGAAACTGATGCGTAACGGGAACTGCATGGGCGACCGAAACCTCTCTCTGCGTCTCCAGCAAGCCGGATCGGGTCGCCGATCGCGATCGACACCCGTACCATTTCGACCGTACCGCCGCTAGGCACCCCGCAGCCGAAACAGCGCGAGATCGAGCCTGCATTCCACGATCGCGGCGAGCAGCAGACACTCCCGCTCGGACGCGCTCATCTCACCCGCTTCCGTGATGCGATAGCGCACGTCGAACGCGAGACGCGTCTTGACGATCTTGAGGACGGACTCGCCCGTCGCAACGCGTTGCGCCACGGTCCTCGGCTGCACGAGGGCCCCGTGGAGTGCATTGAGTATCGGTAAGTCGGGAACGAGGCGCTCGACCATCGACAATCCGGGGCTGTCGTCCTCGAATGTGAAACGCGGCTCGGCCCCGACGTGCACGAACCTGCCAGCCGCCGTCGTGACGCTCCCGAAATGACCGAGCCGCTGGCCCCGAGGCGTCTCGAACCACTGGTGGAAGGGATTATCGGCACCGATCACGTAGATCGGCTTGACCGCGGAGCGATCGGAAAAGAGCGTGAAGCGCTGCTGCGGCGAGCCGAGGACCGGCGCATACCCGACGACGCTCCCGGACATATCCATGATCGCCAGCTTGGCCCGCCACCCCAGACGTTCGAAGCGGAGATCGATCGGGAACGTCATCGCCGAGCCCCCGCCGGACGTCATGTCTCGGTGGAGCGCAAGGCGCGCTGCGCGTTGTGTCCCGCCGCCATGTAGGTCGGCTTCACGTCGGCCGGATCGAAGTGATCGACGGCGATGACGCGCTGCGTGAGCGCCTCGAGTTTGCGCAGCAGCGCGGCCTCCTCGGGCGAGAGCACGCCCTTCGCCTCCGCGTCCCCGATCCAGTCGTCACCATGATAGCGCCGAACGATGCCCTGCCGCACGGCGCGCTCGAGCTTGCGCTCGGCCTCTTCCGCCGCAACCGCGGTCTCGAATGCGACTTCGAGCACGCCGGTCGGATCATTGGGATCGCGCGACACGAAGATGTCCCGCGTCAGCCGGTCCCGGACCTCGCCCGGCACTGTGACGAGCCGCACGACCGCTGTCGTCAGCCGATCGCTCGCCGGCCGATAGACCTGCCCGAACGGAAACACCAACGCCTTGAGCTTGAACGCGATGAAGCGGTTCGGAAAATTGTCGATCGCCCCGGCGAGCGCCGCCTGGCACCGAAAGAGGCTGTTTCTGAGGCACATCTCGACGATCGGTCGGTCCGCGTGCGGGCTGCCGTCGTCTTCGAAGCGCTTGAGGACGCAGGTCGCGAGATAGATCTCGGAGAGCGCATCCGCCATGCGGCCGGTGAGCTTCTGCCTCGTCTTCAGACCACCGCCGAGGCTCGCGACCATGGCGTCGGCAACGAGCGCGAAGTTGTGCGATTGCCGCCAGAGCTGCCGGTACCAGTGCTCGTGCCCCGCGCACTTCTCAGGGACGACGCCGAAGGTGCCGCCCGTGACGTTGTGGAACAGCGACGCGAACACGTTGGCGAGCGTGAACGACGCATGGCCCGAGAAGGCCTCGTCGAACGCGGCGATCCCGCGCTGGCGGTCGGTGTCCTCGCACGCCTTGATCTCGCGGTAGAGGTAGGGATGCGCGCGAAGGGCCCCCTGCGCGAACGTGATCAGCGACCGCGTCAGAATGTTGGCGCCCTCGACCGTGATGCCAACCGGCACCATCTGGTAGGCCGATTGCAGATAGTTCGCCGGGCCATCGCAGATGCCGCGCCCGCCGTGCAGATCCATTGCGTCGTTGACGGCCTGCCGAAGCCGCTCCGTCGACTGGTACTTCATGATCGCGGAAACGACGGCTGGCCGCTCGCCGGCCGACACCATCGCCGCCGTCACCGCACGCCCGGCCTCGTTGACATAAGCGGCCTCGACCAGCCGCGCGAGTGGCTCCTCGAGCCCCTCCATGCGCGCGATCGAGAGCCCGAACTGGCGGCGAACGCGGCCGTAGGCCGTCGAGACCCGCAACATGGATTTGGCACCGGCCGCACCGGACGACGGCAGCGAGATGGCGCGGCCAGCAGCAAGGCACTCCATCAGCATCCGCCAGCCCTGCCCGGCCATCGAAGAGCCGCCGATCACCCAGTCCATCGGGATGAAGACGTCCTTGCCCCAGTTCGGTCCGTTGGGGAACGCCGCCCCAGACGGCAGATGCCGCCGGCCGATATTGACTCCCGGATGGTCTGCCGGAATGAGCGCGACGGTGATGCCGACGTCCTCGCCCCTGCCGAGCAGGTCCGCCGGATCGAACAGCCGGAACGCGAGCCCGACCAGCGTCGCCTTGGGGCCGAGTGTGATGTAGCGCTTGTCCCACGAGAGCCGGATGCCGAGCGTCTCCTGGCCGCCGTGGAACCCGCGCTCGACGACGCCGATGTCACGCATGGTGGCCGCGTCCGACCCCGACGTCGGCCCGGTCAGGGAGAAGCACGGCACCTCGAGGCCTCTTGCAAGGCGAGGCAGATAGTGATGCTTCTGCGCGTCGGTGCCGTATTTCTCGATCAGCTCGCCAGGCCCAAGCGAATTGGGAACCATGACGATGGTCACAACGTCCGGCGACCGGGACGCGATCTTGCCGAGAATGAGCGACTGCGCCTGCGGCGAGAAGCCGAGCCCGCCATGCTCCTTCGAGATCAGCATGCCGAGGAAGCCGTGCGCCTTGACGAAATCCCACAGCGCGTCCGGGACCTCCCGCTCGCCGTGCCGGATCTGCCAGTCGTCGATCATCCGGCACAGCTCGTCCGTCGGACCATCGAGGAAGGCGCGCTCTTCGGCCGTGAGCACGATCCCCGGCAAGCCCCGGATCCGTTCCCAGTCGGGCCGGCCGGAAAAGATCTCGGCGTCGAACCCAACGGTCCCCGCTTCGAGCGCCTGCGTCTCGGTATCGGAGACACGAGGCAGAATGGCCTTCACCGCCGCATGCAGCGGCGCGATCAGAACAGCACGCCGGAGCGGGCCGATCGCGAGGAGACCCAGCACAGCCGCTGGAACGAGACCGAGCCAGCCGAGCACGCCAGGCCAGGACGGCGCGAAGGAGCCAGCCGGAATGCCCCATTGCACCGCGAGCGCCACCAAACCTGCGAGAACGACCCAACCCCAGATCGGCGCCCGCTTCATCGCCAGCGCGAACACGGCAGCCAGACCCACGGCTATCGCAAGCACCATCGCCATCGCTCGCTCTCCTGCTGCAGCCGTCGCGGCCCACGTCTGGACCGCCGTGCCGGGAGAGCCGGGCGGCCCGCCGCCGGACGGGAACCCGACGACCGCTTATACATCAGCCCTCTTTCCCGGGGATAAACAAACGCCGTCCGCCCCCTGTCCGACGCGCGTCGCAAATGCCTGCGCCCATCGCCCGACCTTGCGAAAGCGTCATTTGACAGGTGGCGGTCCGGATGGGGAGGATAGAACTCGATGATCGGTGCAGGAGGTCGGCGCACGATGGCGCGCATCAGGGTGACGAACCGTCGTGAGGTGCTGCTGGGTGCGGCGTCGGCCGCGAGCCTCCTGGCGCTCATCTCCGAAGTGGCCGCCCAGACCCCACCTCCCGCCGCGCCCGCCGCGACGCCCCCCGAGGCCTCGCCTTACGAACAGGCCCTCGACAAGATCCTCGGCGACGCCAAGCCCTCGCCGGGAAAGATCAACATCGAGATCCCCGAGATCGCCGAGAACGGCAACACGGTGCCCTACGCCATCAGCATCGACAGCCCCATGACCGCGACCGATCACATAAAGGCGATCCACGTCTTGTCGACGGCCAACCCGCTTCCCTTCGTCGCCTCGTTCGGCTTCACCCTCCTGTCGGGGAAGGCAGCGGTCTCGAGCCGCATGCGGCTCGCCAAGACGCAGGAGGTCTCGGTGATCGCCGAGCACAGCTCAGGTCGGTTCATTGCCGCAAAACGCACCGTGAAAGTGACCATCGGCGGCTGCGGCGGATAGGCGGCTACCAACCTGAGCGCGCTGCCGCAACGTGACAGAACCGGGCCGAAAGCAATTCCACCATGAGCCTCAGACCGCGCATCAAGCTCCCCGAGACGATCCGCATCGGCGAGATCATCGAGGTGAAAACCCTGATCAGCCACACGATGGAAACAGGCCAGCGGCGCGACAAGGACGGCAAGCCGATCCCGCGCAAGATCATCAACGCCTTCCGCGCCGCGTTCGACGGCACGCCGGTCTTCACAGCCGAGTTGCATCCCGGAACGTCCGCCAATCCCTATATCGTGTTCCACTTCAAGGTACCCGGCCCGGGCGAACTCGAATTGACCTGGTCCGAGGACGGAGGCGCCGTGGTCAGCGAGCGCCTGAAGATCAACGCCGAAGCCTGAGCACGTCGCGACCCGCCTTGCCACGCCGCGAGCGATCCTCTAGGCAACCCCCGAATTGCGTTTGTCCCGTTCCCCAAGGGAGGATCGAATGTCCGACGAACCGGTGTGTGCCCAGAAGAGCCCCTATCAGGTCGAACTCGAGGCCGGCCGCGCCTATTTCTGGTGCACATGCGGCCGATCGGCGAAGCAGCCGTTCTGCGACGGCGCCCACAAGGGAACGACCTTCACGCCGCACCGCTTCGTCGCCGAGGCCGGTGGCACGGTGAACCTGTGCGGCTGCAAATCGACCGACGACAAGCCGTTCTGCGACGGCAGCCACAACATGCTCTGACGGCGACCGGCCGGGCCTTCCCGGCCAAGGCACCCGGCTGGCGCGCGACCACCGCGCCCGTCAGTTCCCGAACAGCATCTGGAAGAGCGTCTTCGGCTGCTGCTGCGGCCGGCGGCCCCTCTGCTGCGAACTGCCACCCCCGCCCCAGAACGACTCGC
>JBGSJD010000537.1:0-2996 GCA_041742195.1 Hyphomicrobiaceae bacterium | reverse complement strand
GGACTGCAGCACGTCCGCCGTGCTCTCGCCAAGGAGCGGCGACGGCGTCACCTGCGGCGGCCGACCGCCGTGCCGCACTGGCCACGCCGGCATCTTGAACGGCCCGACCTTCGGATGCTCCATGGTCTGCATGATGCCCCGCTCGGCGAAGGTCTCGTCGTTGCTGAGTTCCATCGTGTCGAGCACCGCGCCGGCGGGAATGCCCGCCTCGCCGACCAGCCGCATGGCGTCCTGCTTGGTCTGCGTCCGCGTCCAGTCGGCGACCAGTTCCTCGACCTCGGCCTCGCGCTCGGACCGTGCCTCGATGGTGGCGTAGCGGGGATCGTCTGCAAGTTCGGGACGGCCGATGACGCGCGCCAGCCGCTTCCAGTGCTCGGGATTGCCGCGGCTCGTATAGATGTAGACCCAGTCGTTCGGCCCGCCGGGCTTGCACGGGAAGATGCCGACCGGCGGATTGGCGCCCGACAGCGTCTTGGCGCCGGCGCGCCCCGCGGCTTTGCCCGTCCGCGCCTGCGTCGAGAACGCGATGCGGATGTAGTGCAGCATAGCATCCTGCATCGCCACCTGCAGGCGCTGGCCCTTGCCCGTACGCTGCTTCTCCACATAGGCCGAGAGAATCGAGATCGCGAGCAGCATGCCCGTCCCCGTATCGCCGATCGTCGGCCCGGGCTTGATCGGCGGCCCGTCTGGCATGCCCGAGATGCTCATCACGCCGCCGCAGGCCTGCGCGATCATGTCGAATGCGAGGTTCTGCTCGTAGGGGCTGCCTTCGCCGAAGCCCTTCACCTGCGCATAGATGAGCCCAGGATTGATCTTCGACACCACGTCCCAGCCGAGCCCCAGCCGCTCGATGGCCCCCGGCGCGAAATTCTCGATCATGACGTCCGCCTTGGCCGCGAGATCGAGCACCAGCTGCTTGCCCTCGGCCGACTTGAGATCGACCGTGATCGACTTCTTGTTGGCGTTGAGGATCAGGAAATAGTGGCTGTCCTTGTCGGCGCTCCCGTAGACCGCCGAGCGGCCCGGATCGCCGAGCTTCGGGTTCTCCACCTTCACCACCTCGGCACCCATCCACGCGAGGGCTTCGGTGCAGGATGGTCCCGCCTCGAACTGCGACAGGTCGAGGATGCGCATTCCCTTGAGGCACTGCAACGGAACCGGATCGATGGGCATCGGCGTCTCCTTCACGTTTCTGGCTGGGTGAAGGGTAGGACGAGGAAGCGCGCGATGCCAACCGGAAGCCGACATGCGCCGCCGCCGGTTTGTGGCGACGCCGGAGAGGCCCGCTGTTCAGCGAACCATCCGGTTGAAGCTCTGGATCAACTCGTTGTAGTCCCGCGTCAGACGGCCGGGCGAGCCCTCCACCATGGCCCCGCCCCCCGCGTTCAGCAGCAGCTGATCCCCTTTGCTGTAGGGGGTCTTGTCGCGCTGGCGACGCATGAGTTGCTTCGACGTCACGAGAAGCTGCTTTGCCGAGACCAGCAGATCCGTTCCGATCCGGGACGTCTTGTCGCTCGCCGCGTACTCTTCCGCCGCCCTGATGGTGCTGTCGTACTCAGCGAGCGCAGCCGCCACGGCCGGTACATCGGGCTTCGCGACGGTCTGGATACGCACGAGCCGCTTGGCACCCAGCATCACGGTCTGGACATGATAGGCCTGCTTTCGCCCTTCGGTGCGCTCGATCTCGGCGAGTTGCTCGACGGAGCGTTGCTCCTGCAGGGCATCCAGCCGTTTGCACAGCTTCTGGTCGGCATCGGCGAAGGCGCCCCAGGCCGAAACGAGGCGCGGATGGAGCGTCCGGCCCCTCGCCATGCCGTCGTCCTTGTAGTCCTGCTGCTTGTAGTAGTCGTCGGCCTCCTTGAGCAGCGGTGCGAGCGCGACGACAGCCGTCACGTAGGCAGCGCCCGCCGCCTCGAGCTCCGGATCGCGGGGCTCGAGCTCGGCGACCTCCTTCACACCGCGCTCGCAGTTGTCCGTCTCGTAGATCGTGTAGGTCCCGTAGATGATGCGCTCCTTGCCGGTGGGGCCCTTCTTGCCCACCCAGCTGAAATAGCGCTCCCGCGACTGGTAGGCACGCTCGGACAGGCGATTGATGCAGGCGACATAGGCATTGAGCTTGCGCACGATGGCCGGCGCCTCCGACCGGGCGGGGCTCACATCATGGAAACAGAAGATCGCGGCCGCGAGGGCCAGGGACAAAACGGCGCGCCGAGTACGCATGACGAAAGCTCCAGCCGAAAAGCGACACTCCCCCTCACCCCCCCGTGACGCTAGGCGACCGCGCGCGGAGCGACAAGACCGACACGGCCGCGCCCCCTGTCGCCACCGAGCTGCGCCCGCATTGCATCACCATCACGCGGGACCGGGCCCCTGGGGCTTTACGTCCCGGATCGGCAGATAGACGAGCAGCGCCACGAGCGACACCACGGCTTGGGCGGCGAACCCCGCCCGATAGGCGATCTCGGGCGGCACCTCTCCGGGCAGGACGAAGAGGCCGACGATGGCGCCAAAAGCGAGCTGCATCGCCGCGATGGCCATCATCACACCCATGTTCGCCGTCGAGACGCCGCGCCCCATCAGATGCGGCGGTACGAGCCCGCGCGCATGCGCGAAAACGAGCATCGGGAACGACGCGAACAGGCCGATCACACAGAGAAGCCCCATCACCACCAGCACCGGCGGACGATCAAGCACGGCAAGACCAGCAATCGCCAGCGTCACCAGCGTCATGCCCGTGCCCATGGCGAGCTTCAGCGAGTTGCCACGCCGCGCGATGAGCCCGAGCAGCGTATGGCCCGCGATGGCGCAGCACGCCATGGCGAGGAGCACGTTTCCGCTCTCGATGGCGCTCAGCTGATGCACGTCGCGGAGATAGGGCGCGCCCCACACGCCGCTGATCGTACTGGCGGCGGAAATCGGAAGCCCAGCGAGCAGGAGCCGCCCCATGCCGGGTTGCCGGAGCGAGTCTCCGACGCCTCGCACCACGTCGCCGATCC
>JBGSJD010000536.1:0-5080 GCA_041742195.1 Hyphomicrobiaceae bacterium | reverse complement strand
CAGACGCCGCAGCCACGCCCGACGCCGGTGGGGCCGACGACGTCATCGCGGAGAAGGCGCCGCGCGCCTTGAAGGACCCCGAGACCTGCAGACACTCGAGCTTCAGCGCGAGTTGCGCCGACGGCAGATCGAGCGCGCTCGCGTCCATCTCGACGACGGGCGTTCGCCGGACTCGACCGGCGATCCGACGATAAGTGTCCTCTATCGCCTCGCGGGTGAGGCCGACGTCGATTGCAGCCGTCATGTGCATCCTTCGAAGCCGAGGCATTGCGCTTTGCAATATGTCCGGACTTGATGCTAGCTTTTTGGGCAGCCCGCCGCCAGAGCGGGCTTGGTACGAACTCGAGACTAGGGAGAACTCCATGATATCCAAGCGTTGGGTGGTTGCGGGCGTTACCGCCGCCACTCTCATGCTCGGCATCGCGACGACCGCCGATGCCCAGGAGAAGAACAAGCTCCGCTTGCAGGCGAGTTTCCCGCAATCGAGCTTCATCTTCGAAAACGCAAAATGGTGGGCCGAGCGCGTCAAGACGATGACCGGTGGTCGTCTCGAGGTCGAGCTGCTGCCGGCCGGCGCCATCGTGCCCGCCTTCGAGGTGCTCGACGCGACGCACAAGCAGGTGATCGATGGCGCGCATTCGGCGGCGGCCTACTGGGTCGGCAAACACCGCGCGGCGGCTTTGTTCGGTCCGTCGCCGGGCGGTCCGTTCGGCATGGACATGCTCGACTACATGGGCTGGATCTATGACGGCGGCGGTCTCGAACTCTATCGCGAGTTCTACCAGAAGGAACTCAAGCGCAACGTCGAGCCGCTGCCGCTGACGTCGGTCGCCAACCAGGTTCTCGGCTGGTTCGCCAAGCCGATCACGAGTTGGGAGGATCTCAAAGGGCGCAAGTGCCGTCAGACGGGCCTCACGGCCGAGGTGTTCTCGCGAGCCGGAATGGCAACCGTCAACATGCCCGGCGGTGAAATCGTGCCGGCCGGACAACGCGGCGTCATCGAGTGCGGCGAGTGGGTCGGCCCCGGCGAGGACATGAAGATCGGCTTCCACACGATCTGGAAGAACTACTACATGCCGTCGACGCACGAGCCGGCGACCGTGCTCGAGTTGCTGATCAACGGCGACAAGTGGAAGGCGATGCCGGAAGATCAAAAGGCCGTGATCGTCTCTTCGACTTGGGAAGCCACATTCCGCTCACAGACGCAGCTGAACAAGCTCAATGCCGAAGCGCTCAAGGAACTGCGCGAGAAGCACGGGGTCACCATCCATCGCACGCCGCCGGACATCCTGAAGAAGGTGCTCGAGACGTGGGACCAGATCGCGAAAGAGGAAGAGGCGAAGAACCCCTTCTTCAAGAAGGTCTATGACAGCCAGCGGAAATATGCCGAGCAGATCGTGCCGGCGCGCCGGTTCATTTTCCCGAACTACGACGTCGGCGCCAATCACTACTGGCCCGAGAAGAAGTAAGGGGCATACCGACAACGCCTAACGAGAGGCCGTCGCCGTGCTCCGGCGGCGGCCTTGCTCATTTCGTGACATTCCACTTATGGCTTTTCGCGATGCTGGCGAACGCTGCGACGGCCGTCGGCATTCGCTTGCCACGCAAGGTGAGAAGCGAAACTTCGCGGACGATCTCCGGCTGACAGAGAACGCGCTTCACGAGGCCGGCCGGCAATTCCATGAACTCGGGCACGATCGCATAGCCGAAGCCCGCCACGAGCATTCCGTGGATCCAGTCCTCGCGTTCGCTTGCAAAGGCGATATCAAGTTCGATCGACCATTCGCCGTGAGCGACGGCATAGTGGTCGTCGAACTCGCAACCGAGACGCTGCACGTAACTTTGACCGGCCAGCCGCTCGAGTTCCACGCGATCGCAGACGGCGAGGGGGTCGTTGGCGCGCATGGCGACGGCATAGCGTTCGACCAGAAGTGAATCGATGCGCACCGTGTCCGGATAGTGCGGCCAAGCCGCAATGCCGATGTCGATCTCGTCCTGGGCGATCAGGTTCACGATGTCGGCGGATTTGGCATCCGTGATCGAGATCTCGAGTTCGGGCATCTGCCCCTTCATCCGCTCGATCAGCGCGACGACATGAGTGGGCCCGACGGTGCACATCACGCCGAGGCGGATCGAGTGCTGCTGCGATCGCGCGACGGCCGCGGCCTGGGCGTGCACCTCCATCATGCCGCGCTCGATCGCCTCGAGCCGCGGCATCACCTCGCGGGCGAGACGTGTCAGCTCGATCTGGCCCGGGCGGCGGAGGA
This sequence comes from Hyphomicrobiaceae bacterium, assembly GCA_041742195.1. Taxonomy (GTDB): domain Bacteria; phylum Pseudomonadota; class Alphaproteobacteria; order Rhizobiales; family Hyphomicrobiaceae. Next base: position 2,813 of record JBGSJD010000536.1, on the reverse strand, counting down.
ACAGCGCACCACCCAGTTCCGCTTCCAGCTTCTGGATCGCTCGGGTCAGCGCCGGTTGCGTAACGCCACAGGCGTCGGCCGCCCGCGTGAAGTTGAGCTCGCGCACCATAGCCAGAAAGTAGCGGATTTCATGCGTTTCCATGCAACGGTGCGGCTCCGGCAATGTCGGGTCCCAGCTTCACTTGGCAAGGTTGGCGAGGCTGCTCACCGCGTCACTCTGATCCAGCATAGCAGATCATTCCGACGTACGATGAGCCGATAGGCCATGCCGGTCCGGTCTGCATGGCGCATGAGATGCTCCGTGTGCGTAACTCTATGCTCGTCGACGGCCGTGATCACATCGCCCGGCTGCAGTCCCAAGCGAGCGGCCTCGCTCGCCTTCGCCACGTCGATGACCTGGGCGCCACGGATACTGCCGAACAGAGGGTTCCCGGGCGCAATGTCGGAAACGACCAGTCCGCCGAGGCCCGCAAATCCCGCGGGTACCGCCACTTTCTCGGTCGGCTCCTGGATATCTGCCGTCAAAAGACTGACCTTCCGGTCGACGCCATCCTTGCGGACGACCAACGTCAGCACCGCGCCAAGCGGCACCGTGACGGTGCGTGTTTTCAGCTCCGTGGAGCTCCTGACGGGCTTGCCATTCACCTCGGTGACGATGGATCCCGGCTCGATACCGGCCAGCGCCGCCGGCGAGCCCGGTACGACGGACGTGACCATCGCGCCCCGATTGGTGCCCGACATGAGTTCGGCGGCCCGCTCCACGGTCAGGTCCTCGGCGATGATCCCCAACGATCCACGGCGCATGTGGCCATGCTCGATGAGCTGGAACTTGACGGTCTTCGCCATATTGATCGGAATGGCAAAGCCGATGCCGACGTTCCCGGCCCGGCCTGCGGTGGCCGTATTGATCGCGATCAGCTCTCCGCTCGTATTGACCAGCGCCCCACCCGAATTTCCGGGATTGATCACGGCGTCGATCTGGAAAAAGTCCTCGAAGGCCTCGTGCCCGATCTCGCTGCGCCGCGTGGCGCTGACGATGCCCAGCGTCGCGGTGCCCTCGAGGCCGAACGGATTGCCGATGGCAAGCACGACATCGCCGACGCGAACTTCATCCGAGTCACCGACCGGCATGGTCTTCAAGTCGCGGGCGGCCACCTCGATCACGGCGAGGTCGGTGCCGATATCGCGCCCGACCAGCTTCGCCGACAGGAGCCGCCCGTCGGACAGGACGACCTCGATCCGGACGGCGTCCTCGATCACGTGATTGTTGGTGAGGATATGGCCTTTTTCCGGGTCGACGACGACGCCGGAGCCTCCCGAGCGGGCCAGGCGGCGCTGGACGTTGGCCGCGGCCGGAAGGGGCTGGCCCGGTTTCAATTCCACGGGGACCTGGACCTCACTGGTCACCCGCACCGTCACCACGGCCGGGATGGTCCGCGCGAGTACGTCGGCAAATGTAATCTTGGCGGAGTCGCTGGCGACCGGCGCAGACATTTCAGCCCGGGCCGACGCCGTCTGAGCCGCAGCGCTCGGGAGTTGCACGCATGCGACCGCGCCCGCGATAACCGCGACCAAGGCCAGCACGATACCGTGATTTCGCATGGGCTGGCTCGACTTTCGATATGGAGAGGCTTCGAAAACCAGAGCGGTCCGCGCCTGGAGGGGACAAGCACGGACCGCCAGATCACCTGGAGCGTGATCGCTCTTACTTCGTCTCGACCATCGGGGGCATGGCAGCGCCCGTCGACGCGATGTCGGAGAAGAACTTGTTGCGGTCGAAGCCGGCCGGCATCGAGACGCCACGGCTCTCGAGTTCCTGGAAGAAGCTGCTGGCGTTGAACTTCTTGCCCGAGCTGACGCTCGTGGCATTGAGATCGTCGAAGAACTTCTTGCCGTCGAAGCCGGCCGGCATCTTCACGCTGCGGGCCTGGAGTTCGTCGAAGAACTTCTTCGAGTCGAACTGGGTCTGGGCGATCGCCAGGGTGGCCAGCATTCCGAAGGCCGTTGCGGCGGCGAGGGTCAGGATAGCTTTGCGCATGAGCGTCTCTCTCTTCACAAGCTTGGCTGGGCCTGTCCCGACGGGACCGGCCTTGTTTTTGCTCGGCTCGCCTCCAGGGCGACCCGGCGCTCACAGCTAGCGCTTCGACGAGTTGCAAATGAAATGCCGTCTTGGCATCAAGCCGATACCTTGACGGAATGGCGCCACTCCGAGCGGAAAGCGGGCGCGGCGGCCCTTGCAACGGGCTCCGGTACGAGGCAGAGTGCACTCAATGTTCCGAGGGGGGCCGGCGGGAGCCGGCTGAGACCGCCACTGTTGCGCCTTTCCTGCCAGCCGGCAGCAGGTGCAGACCGGGCGGCTACCCTTTGAACCTGATCCGGGTCATGCCGGCGAAGGGACGGGAATGGCGAGGCGGTCCTACCCACGATCCACAAGCTTGTCGAATGCCGGCCGTCCGCTGCGAGACGAGCGGCTGCTGCTTGTCGACAGCGACGCCGAACGGCTCGCATTCCATCGGCTCTGGCTGTCGTGGGTCGACGGGCCGGACGTCGAATGCGTGGCGACTGGAGACGAGGCCCTCGATCATCTCGGCGCAGTGGCCCAGCAGGTCGATGCCGTCGCGCTCTGGCCACCGCTCGCCGACGATGGAACCGTGGATTTCATGGGCGTCCTGCGCCGGTGCCGATCTCCGTTGCGGGTCGTGGCCGTGACCTCACTGTCGCCCGCCGAGTTCGGCCGCTGCGGACGCATGGCCGGGATCGGGGCCGTGGTCGATAGCGGGCGGCCGGCCGATCTCGTCGCCACGCTCATCGCG
>JBGSJD010000535.1:0-2611 GCA_041742195.1 Hyphomicrobiaceae bacterium | reverse complement strand
GGCGGCCGGCCGGCATGCGACCCCGCCAGGCGAGGAAGCCCTGGGCGATGTCGACCATCTCCTCGGTGTGGGTGCCCTCGATGAGGCCGTAGCGCTGGCTCAGCGCCTGGAACGAGGCGTAGGAGCCGGCAAGAGCGGCCGTGTGGGACGCGGCGGCGCGGGCACCGGCGTCGGTCTTGCCGATCTTGTTGACGATCAGCGGGATGCCGGCACGCAGCGCCTTCTCGGCGGCGCGCTTGAAGGTCGCCGGGGACTTGATGTCCTCGATCAGCAGGCAGAAGGCATCGGTCTTGCCGGCGTCGATCAGGTGCTCGACGATCTCGAAGGTCTCGAGGCAGGCCTCGTTGCCGGTCGTGACAACGTAATCGAACGCCATCTCCTTCGGCCGGCCACGGTCGTAGAACGCGAAGCCCATGCCGCCCGACTGGGCGATCACCGCCACACGTCCGCGACCGCCACCTTCGGGAACCAACGGTCCCGCGCCCGGCGCGACGGCCGGAGAGAACGTCGGGCAGAAATTTTCGGCCGTCGAGGCGTGACCCTCGCAGTTGGGGCCCGTGACCGCCATGCCGTAACGGCGGGCGACGGCCGCGATCTCGGCCTGCATGGCGCGGCCCGTCTCGCCTGATTCCTCGGCAAAGCCCGACGACAGGATGATGGCTGCCTTGACGCCGGCCGCGCCGCAGCGGGCCAGTTCCTCGGCGACGAACTTCCCCGGAATGATCAGCACAGCGCAATCGACGCGCTCCGGGCAGTCGGCGACCGAGGCGTAGGCCTTGAGGCCCTGCACCTCGGCGTGGCTGCGGCTGATCGGATAGATGCGGCCCTTGTAGGGATGGGCGAGCATCGTCTCGAGGATGCGGCCGCGCAGGCCTTGTCCCGCCGGCGCGGCACCGATCACGGCAACACTGCGGGGGCTCAGGAGGGCCCCGATGTGGGTCGTCGTCTGCATCGCGATCAACGCCCCCTCAGGCCGAGACCGGCCGCGATGATACCGCGCAGCACCTCGGTGGTGCCGCCCTGGATCGTGAGCTTCGGCGCGATCGTGGTGGCAAAGGCGAGCTGCTCCTCGAAGGCGACGCGGTTGGCGAGGTCCTCGGGCTCGGCGAAGGCTGCGATCTCGCGCACCTTGTGGGGGAGCTTCTGCTCCCAGAGCGTGCCGAGGTCCTTGACGACCGATCCCTCGACCACCGGCTCCTTGCCGGCTTGCAGCATGCCGTTCACCGAGACCGACATGCGGCGCAGCGTGTGCAGCTGGGCGACCAGACGGCCCAGGCCCTCGGCGGCGCGCAGGTCCGGCTTCTCGCCGAGGACGCGGACGAGTTCGATCATCACCTGGAAGGTCTCGAGGAAGCGCTCGGGACCGCTGCGCTCGTAGGCGAGTTCGCTCGTCGCCTGCTTCCAGGCGCCGTCGATCTCGCCGAGCAGGTGGCTCTCGGGCATGAAGGCGTCCTCGAAGACGACCTCGTTGAACTCATGCATCCCCGAGAGCTGGATGATCGGGTTGCAGGTGATGCCCTTGGTGTTCTTCATGTCGACGAGGAACGACGTCAGGCCGTGGCGGCGGTTCTCCTTCGTCGGAGCGGAGGTGCGGAAGATGGCGATCAGATAGTCGGCGCGGTGGGCGTTGGACGTCCAGATCTTCGAGCCGTTGATCAGGTAGCCGCCGTCGACCTTCGTCGCCTTGGTCTTGGCGGCGAAGAGGTCGGAGCCCGAGCCCGGCTCGCTCATGCCGATACCGAAGCAGCACTCGCCGCGGCAGATTCGCGGGAGGATGTCCGCCTTGATGTCTTCGTTGGCGTACTTGAGGAGCGTCGGGCCGGACTGTCGGTCGGCCGTGAAGAACACCCGTGTCGGGGCGTTGGCGACGCGGAACTCCTCGGTGACGACGTAGCGCTCAAGGAAGGTGCGCTCGTGGCCGCCGTATTTCTTCGGCCACGTGAGGCCGATCCAGCCCTTCTCGCCGACCTTCCGCGCAAACTCGTAGTTGAAGGCCTCGTCGCGGCCGACGGCGTTCGGGTCCCACGTGCCGGCGGCGATCTCCTGCTTGACGAAGGAGCGCACTTCCTTGCGCAGGTCCTCGCAGACCTTGGGGAGGCGGATCGGATCGAAGTTCAGGGCGGTTGTCATGGGCGGTCTCGGCTTCTCCCTCTCCCCGCGCTCTGCACTTGCACGGGGCGAGGGTCGGGGTGAGGGGCGGCGGTCCCGCGAGATGTGCGGGGTGGGCCTTGGGATCATCTCAGGTTCGGAGCCAGTGGCTGCCCCTCACCCTGACCCTCTCCCCATCGAAGCGCAGCCGATGAGGAGAGAGGACGAACTCGGTTCAGCGAGAGGCCACGAGGGGCCAGAGTTCGTCGGCGCCGGCAGCCGCCACGCGGTTGCCGAGATCGACGGCCCATTGGCTTTCGTTGCCGAAATCATCACGCCACGTGAGCAGCGCGCGGGTGTAGCGGTGAAGGATGTGCTCCTTCGTATAACCAATCGCGCCGTGCACCTGATGCGCGATCGCGGCACCTTCGGTCGCCGCTTCGGCGGACCGGATGCGGGCGGCGGCGGCTTCGAGGTAGATGCCGGGCGCGGCGAGGTTTTGAGCGTTGGCGATAGCGTCGGC
>JBGSJD010000534.1:0-4878 GCA_041742195.1 Hyphomicrobiaceae bacterium | reverse complement strand
GGCGCAGTGGTATGCGCGCGGCGTCGACCTCGGCGACGTGGAAGCGGCGCTCGGGCTCGGGGCGCTGCATGCGCGCGGGACGGGGGTAAAGCAGGATTACGTGAAGGCCGCCGAGCTTTTCGAGAAGGCCGCCATCACGGGGCATGCGGAAGGTGCCTACAACCTCGGCATTCTCTATCTCGCGGGGCTCGGTAAGCCTGAGAACACGCGGCGCGGCTTCAATCTCATGCTCTACGCGGCCGAAAAGGGCGTGGTCGCAGCCATGTACGACGTCGGCTCGCTCTACTCGACGGGGACGGGCACGGAGGCCAATGCCTTCGAGGCGGCGAAATGGATCGGGAAGGCGGCCAACGAGGGGCATCCGGAGGCCGAGGTCGAGTATGCCGTCATTCTGCTCCGCGACCACGAGGTGACGCCGGACCTCAGGGCGCAGATGCATCGGCGGGGGGCCGAGCTGCTCCGGTCGGCGGCGGCGAAGGGGATCGCCGTGGCGCAGAACCGGCTGGCGCGCTGCTACCTGCAAGGTGTCGGTGTCGCCAAGGACGCGGCCGAGGCGGCCAAATGGCATCTCGTCGCCAAGGCGGGCGGGGTCGAGGACGAGGTTCTCGAGAAGGCATTCAAGGCGATGCCGGCGGCGGAGCGGCAAAAGGCGAGCGTGGCTGCGGCGGAATGGCGCGAGCAGACTTTCCTCGATTAAGCGGCCCGGGTTGCCGGTGCGGCGAACCCAATCTTCAGACTTGGCGCCTATATCTACATGCGCAGTGCAGCGTATGCCCAGAGGGCGCTGCGGAGCGGCTGATTTTCAGCGTGCCGCTCCGCAGCGCCCTTTACGCTTGCGTCAGCTTTTCTTGGCGTCGGCGCTCTGATTGTTGAGGCGCGCCAGAAGGCTGCAGGTGTCCCAGCGGCCGCCGCCGAGACGCTGGACTTCGGAATAGAACTGGTCGACCAGCGCCGACATCGGCAGGTGGGCGCCGTTCTTGCGGCTTTCCGCGAGCGCGATGGCGAGGTCCTTCCGCATCCAGTTGACCGCGAAGCCGAAGTCGTACTTGCCCTCGGACATGGCCTTCCAGCGATTGTCCATCTGCCAGGAGCCGGCGGCGCCCTTGGAGATGGTGTCGATCACCATCGGAATGTCGAGGCCGGCCTTCTGGGCGACATGGATGCCCTCGGCGAGGCCTTCGACGACGCCCGCGATGCAGATCTGATTGACCATCTTGCAGAGCTGGCCGGCGCCGGGCTCGCCGATCAGGTTGACGGCGCGGGCGTAGGCCGAGATCACCGGCTGGGCTTTCTCGAACGTCGCCTTGTCGCCGCCGCACATGACGGTGAGGACGCCGTTCTCGGCGCCGGCCTGACCGCCCGACACGGGCGCGTCGATGAAGCCGAAGCCCTTGTCGCGGGCGGTGGCGTAAAGCTCACGCGCGACGTCGGCCGAGGCGGTGGTGTTGTCGATGAAGATCGCGCCCTGGGGGACCGTCTCGAAGGCGCCGTCCTTGGCGACCGTGACGGAGCGGAGGTCGTCGTCGTTGCCGACGCAGCAGAAGACGAAGTCCTGGCCGGCTGCCGCCTCGGCGGGTGTGCGGGCGGCCTTGCCGGCGCCGTACTGCTTCACCCAGGCTTCGGCCTTGGAGTAGGTGCGATTGTAGACGGTGAGTTCGTGCCCGCCCTTTTTCAAGAGGTGACCGGCCATGGGGTAGCCCATGACGCCGAGGCCAATGAATGCGACTTTTGCCATCTCGATCTCCCTTTGGTGGCTTTGGCAGTGCTGGCCTGTAACCTGCCATCAGGGACGATGTCTGTCGAATTCGCCGGGGATGGGGGGCGGTTGCCTTTGGCCGGCAAGCCGAAGGTAAGGGTTGCGTGCAACACTGACGAACCGACACGCATTTCCGTGGTGCGCGCGTGCCTAGACCGCGATCAGCCAGGAGCCATCCATGTTCCCAGATCTGAGATGGTGGCACCTCCTGCTGGCGTTGCTGTTGACACCAGTTCTGATCGTAGGCTGGTTCTGGCTGGCACAGCCCACCTTCCGCTTTCGGCTGGCGATGGAAATCGAAGTCGATGGGAAAGTCCACACGGGATCGAGCATCATACAGGTTTCTTACTTGGCAGGTGGTCCCTACGAGAGGCGATGGCACACTCACGTTCGTGGTGTGGCGCCTATCGTTGATCTGGGACGGCATGGCACCGTGGTGGTGCTGTTCAATTACAGGGACACACCCTATAGCAAGCGCTTGACCGCCGTGGGGCGTCCGATCACACCAACCGGTAGCGGTTTGCCTCGACTGATCGGTGATCTGCCAATTGCCGTGTACAGCAAACTACCTGAAGCTCTGACTTATTCCCTGCCAAAGAATGAGATTCGCGTCGCTGATTTTCCCGCACTCGCGTGGCTGCCTGCCGGCGGGGATTGGAAAACAGCTATTTCAATCTTGCCCGAAGAAATGCCAACAGAAATACATGACTCGGCTCGAGTTATCCGAATGACGATCGAGCCTGCGTACTGGTCTTGGGTTGCAACCGAAATGTCCCCCGCCCCCGAATGGCTCGTAACAATGAGGCAGGACCACAAGACGCCTCGCGCCGCTCTGTCGGATCAATTTAGTTTTCATCCTCTCATGATCGAAAGCGGATACAGACGATGACGCGGCGCTCAAGCCTACTCTTGATCACGGCATAGCAGCGGGTACGGGTCTGACCTGCAGTGTCTTGCCGCTTGCGACGAGCGCGGTCAGCCGATCCACATTCGGATGCTTGCCGGGATTGGCGTGGGCGTCCGCCGTGTGCTCGCCGAAAAGCTCGAGGCCGCGCGCCGCCGCCTCCGGCGTAATCGCGCCGAATGTCTGAGCCAGATGATTATAAACCGCCAGTGAGCCGCTTTTGCCCGGCTTGTTCTCGAGCGTATCGACGACCTCGCCGGTGTCAGCGTCGATCAGCTGCAGGGCCGCGAGATGCGAGATGCCGGCGAGGGTCTTGAGGGTGTCGGCGAAGGCCATGGCGGGGTCCGATGTCTGGGGCTTCGTGGGGAATGGGGTGATTATCCCGGAAGTTGCGTCAGATGGATCCGGGTGCCGAGGCTCGACGCCGGCTCGAAGTAGATCAGCGTCTGGCCGACCGGATTGACGACCGGCGCGTCGGTCATGAACGACAGGCCGCGCGCCCGATAGGCGGCGAGATCGGCTGCGAGCGACAGCGTCCGGTAGCCGATGTGGTCGAGGACGTGATCCGGGCCGACGCTCGACGGCGTCGGCGGATCGATCAGCTCGACCTGCGTGCCGCCCAGATCGACGAAGGCGATGCGGCAGCCCTGCCGCGACGGGCCGCCGCCGATGTGCCGGCCATCGAATTTCTCGACGTACCAGGCGATGGCCGCTTCGAGGTTCGGGACGAGATAGCCGGGGTGGACGTGGGCCGAGATCCACGGCGCGACCGGGGTGGCGGCCGGCTTCGGCGGGACCTCGGTCAGGTGCATCCAGACGCCGTTGGTCGAGGCCGGATCGTAGTAGTGGACCTTCTGGCCCATTGGGTTCGTATATGGGGCGTCAGCGAGGAAGCGCAGGCCGCGCGCGCGGGACCTGGCCGCTGCTGCCGCGATGTCCGAGACCACCCAGCCGACATGGTGCATGACGAGGCGGCCCGGCGGCAGGCCGGTCGTGTCGCCCGGCTGCATGAGTTCCACCTCGATGCCACCGAAACGGACGAAGGCGTTGCGCCCGCCGGTCGGCACCATCGGGCTCTTCTGCATCTCGGTGCCGCCCGCGTCGATGGCGCCGAAGGTGTTGCGGAACCACGCGATGCCCGTCGCGAGGTCGTCGATCAGGTAGCCGATGTGCTGGATGTCGTCGAACATGGGCGGGGGCTCCGGTGCGGTGAGGCGGGGATTGTGCGGTGGGGATGCGGGAGGGGCAAGGGTCGAGCGAGCCCATGATGCGCCGTCCTTTCCCCTCTCCCCATTCCTGCCCGTCAATGGGGAGAGGGTCAGGGTGAGGGGCGGCGACAAATTCCGAGCAAGCGGCAGCCCCTCACCCTAACCCTCTCCCCGTAAGAACGGGGAGAGGGGATGCGTTTTCGATCGACGTCCGCCAGACTATCATCGGCCAGCAGCAACGAGGAGCCTTTGACATGCCCGTCCGGGTCGTCGGCATGATCGGCGTCACGCCGCCGAAAAGCGATGCGCAACTGATCATCATCGAGGGCGCGCTCGATCCGGCCTACGTCGTCGAGAGCGCGCGGGCGCACGAGGCGGCCGGCTACGACATGGCGCTGGTCGGCTATTCGTCGTCGTCGGCGGAAGGGTTCCTCGTGGCGCTGCACGCGGCGCATCACACGGAGCGGATCAAACTCCTGATCGCGCACCGGCCGGGGTTCGTCGCGCCGACGTTGATGGCGCGCAAGATCGCCACCTTCGACCGGCTGACGGGCGGACGCATCGCCCTCCACATCATCACCGGCAAGACGGACGCCGAACAGTGGGGCGACGGCGACTTCTCGCCGAAGCCGGAGCGCTACGAGCGGGCGGCCGAATATCTCGGGCTCATGCGGCGGGCGTGGGCCGAGACGGCGCCGTTCGACTTCGAGGGACGGTTCTATCGGGTGGCGGGTGCTGCATCGGATGTCAGGCCCGTGCAGTCGCCGCATCCCGAGATCCTGTTCGGCGGAGCGTCGGAGGGCGCGCTCGCCATGGGGGCCGAGCACTGCGACACCTATGCCGTCTACGCCGAGCCACTCGCCGCGGCCCGCCAGAAGATCGCCGAGATGCGCGAGCGGGCGGCGAAGTTCGGCCGGCAGATCGGGTTCAACGTCTCGGCGCGGCCGATCCTCGGGGCGACCGAAAGCGAAGCCTGGGACAAGGCTCGGGCGATCCTCGCCAAGATCGAG